>CAZNBC010000034.1:2837-9985 GCA_964571125.1 uncultured Bacteroides sp. | reverse complement strand
GCTGCACACGGTGCACGCCGCTCTCGTATTTAAGTGTGCCGTACACATTATCGCCTGTGACGGCCATTACGATTTCCTTATATCCTCCGGCAGCCCCCTCGCTAAACGAGGTTACGGACACCTGCCAGCCTTTTGACTCGCAGTAGCGGGAACACATCTTGAAAAGGTCGCCGGCGAAAATGGCGGCTTCGTCACCACCTGTGCCTCCGCGTATTTCTACTATGGCATTTTTGCCATCCTCGGGATCGGCCGGTATGAGCAGCAGCTTGATTTCCTCCTCCAGGGCGGGGAGGGCGGCTGTTGCCTCGCCAAGTTCCTCGCGCGCCATTGCACGGAGTTCGTCATCGCGCTCGTTTTCAAGCACCTCATGGGCCTCGTCAATATTGCCTACGAGTGTGCGGTAACGGTTTGTGGCGGCAGTGAGTTTTTCCAGATCCTTATACTCCTTTGACAGGCGTACATAGCGCTTCATGTCGGCAATGACCGAGGGATCGGTAATGAGAGTGCTTACCTCTTCAAAACGGGCTTCGATACCCTCTAAGCGTGACAGGAGCGACAAATCGGCCATGGATTTCTGCGAAATTTATTTACTGTTTGATTATGGGATAGATTAGACGCAAAATTAGTAAAAATTGTTCATTGCTGCAATTCATCTTCCCACCCCTCATCTGTCATTTGCTATAACTGTTTCCCACGCGGAGCGCCGGAGGCGTGAGATTATGGTTAACCTGGCATGACCGTAGGGAATGCCAGGGAGTGTGGTAGCCCCCACTCATAAGAGTCGCGGGAGCGACGATGTTGTCAATTCACTGTGAGACAACGCCGTCGCTCCCGCGACTCATCGTATGTGTGTGCTACTGCCGGGCACTCCCTACGGTCGTACCCGGTTAACTATAATCCCGCGCCTCCGGCGCTCCGCGAGGACACACCACTAATTGCAACTTTGATAGAGTGTTCTTAGCCACCGATAGAGTGTTGTTTAGTCGCCTGGATAATAGTTCTGTTTATTCCTCCCTTTTGTAGTGTGCCGGATAACCGTAGACGGTGATGCGAAGAACCTTTCCCTGTTGGACAAGATGAGTGTACTGGGGCTGAAAAAGTGTGGCACACTGATTGGCCATGATAGCCTCAATTAGAGCCAAATCACAAGCCTCGTCAAGCGATAGATTCTTGAGCTTGGTGCGTCCTGCCTCGGTGGAAATGTCAATTGTGTAAGTTATGGGGCTCGCATCAAGATCCATAGTGAGGCGGTTGTAGCTTACAATGTTGGGCGCCACGGTGGTGTAGGCATTGAGCTTACGGGTTGAGATTTTGGGTGAGCATGAACAGACCGCAAACAAGGTGACGGTCATTATTCCAATGAAATATGAAAGACGCATATTGTTGTAGATTAGAAAGTGAACTTAAGAGATAGGCCATAACCTTGGGTATGAGTCATGTGGTTGCCGACTAAACTAAGGCCGGCGATGAGAGTATTGTCACCGAAACTAAAAACTCTGTCTTCGATTATAGAGGTGGAGTAAAACTCCATTTCACGAGCCTGATTCTTTAGTCTGTTTGCATAGATGTTGAACCCAACGCACCACGCTAATGCAGCAACCGAGCCACCGACAGGAGCGGCGTATTCTACAGCAGTATCAATTCCGTTAATAGATGCGGAGCCAATAATAGTGGCTGTAAGCAGTATTCCCCCGCCTATCCAACCTATAAGACGAAATCTTTTGGCCGAAGCCCGTAATTGATCCGCAGAGGATGTATTTTGGTTCAGATATCTAAGTAATTGCGCATCTGTCATGGTATTATCAGGAATGTTATTAGAATGTGCTGACGGTGTCACTCCCATGTCGGAGGATGGGGGAGGAGTAGATTGAATTGGAGTTTTAGACTCGGTCGGTGTGTTAAAGTCGTCAATACTACCATTCTCGTAGACAATTTTAGTGACCGTGTTAAGGGGTATGGTATAGATCGGTCCTGAGGGATTGTTGGCTTTACGGTAGCGGATAGTAGTCTCGGTGATTTCTTCAACTGTGGCATCAATGTATGTGCCATCCATACGCATAATGACATCCTTGGAAGAAGCAAAGAGAGCTACAGATAGGAGGAGGCTCAAAAGAAGATAGCGGAGCTTCATAGTAGGTAGGTGGCGCCACGCGTCTCTCCGGCGGGGCATGAAAAAGTGGTTTGGAAAAAAGAAAAGCGTGAGAGCCATACCTCCTACCCGTTCCACAATCAGAGGCCCTGGAATTGCCCATCACCGAGAACGGGCAGTGCAGAAGCCTCACGCAGAGTATGTAATATACTGCCGATGGATACTCACGTACCCGCCGACAACTGATATATACATATCCACATAAAAACATCTACCCTGCCTCAATCTTGACGGTGATAAGAAATTTTCCAGGTTTCTGATTGTCAAGAAAGAGCGTTGAGTAACGCTTTTCAAAAAAAATGTCTCACAGACCATCTCCTACTAAACCCTGTGTCGGGCAGAGAGATTATGATCCGGTGTTGCAAAGGTAGAGAGGATTGACCGATTGAGCAAATCTTTACGAAAAAAGATGAGGCCACGCCAACACAAGAAAGGGGTGCCTGATAACTACTTTCGCAGTGGGTACAAAGATTGACGGAGTGGGTTATTCAATTAAATTGATTAATTTCGCGAGGAAAGAGATACTATATTTTATGAATCAAGGTGAGTGGTGGACGGCCCCCACGGAAAATGAAGACGGATCGAAGCTGATCATGGTCACGGGCCGACGTGATATAAAGAAGTTCAGGGATAATCCCCGCTATAATATCCGTGCGGAGATCACCTGGAAGTATGAGCCTCTGCCCGACGGTATGCCCGATAAGGAGGATGCCGAGATGATGGAAAAGGTGCAGGATGCCCTTCAGGCAGCGTTCCTTAAAGACCCGGTGGCAGTGCTGACGGGGGTGTACACCGGCGACGGTGAACGCAACTGGGTGTACTACACCACGAGTGTGCATATCTTCGGACGTAAACTCAATGAGGCTCTCGCCGAGCTGCCTCTGCTGCCCCTGACGATATACACCGAGAATGACCCTGACTGGGCTGAGTATGACGAGATGGCGCAGGCGGAGATAAAGCTTGACTGACAGTCACGCCATTGATATTCTGAAATAACAAACGGGCTAAATCACCGTTTAAATCTCCTTGCGTAGGCGTGCCACCGGTATGCCCTCGCGCTCGCGGTATTTCGTCACCGTGCGCCGTGCCACGGGGTAGCCCCTCTCGCTGAGGGCCGCGGCAATGGCTTCGTCGCTTAACGGACGGCTCTTGTCCTCAGTGGCGATGATTTCGCGCAGTGCGGCGAGAATTTCGTGCGACGATGTGTCGGTGTCATCCTTCGGCCGCTCGTTGAAGAAGAATTTCAGGGGGTAGATGCCGGCACGTGTGGCTACATATTTGCCTGTCGTGGCGCGGGATATGACTGACAGGTCATAGCCTGTGACGGCGGCTATGTCCTTGAGAATCATAGGGCGCAGTTTGGTTTCGTCGTCGGTTAGGAAGAATTGCCGCTGCCACTGCACGATGGCCGCCATCACGCGGTAAAGCGTCTCCTGACGCATCTGGAGGGTTTTGATGAATGTGGCGGCATCGTCGCGTCGCTGACGCACGAAGGCCAAGGCCTCACGCCGACGCTCCGTTGACCGCGACTGTGAGGGGAGGTCATCCGTGCTGAATGTCGATTCAATCTGCAGCTGCGGCAGATTGTTGAGGAGGGTCAGGGTGATGGTGTCACCCTCGGTTTCCACACTGAAATCGGGGGTAATGTGCGTCGAGGTATCGCGGCTATGTATGTCGTCGGGCAGTGCTCCGGGTTTGGGGTTGAGCGACTTGATTTCGTCGATGGCATCGCGCAGCGCGTCGCTGTCTATCTCAAGCGCGGCCATCAGGCGGTCGAAGTGCTTATGGGAAAACATGTCGAAGTAGTTGGCCACAATCTCACGTGCGGTGTTGACGCTGACCGTGTTGGGGCGTCGGCGAAGCTGCAGCAGCAGGCAGTCGCGCAAATCAGTGGCGCATACGCCCGCCGGGTCAAGTTCGCGCACCTTACGGAGCATCTCTTCGAGTTCGTCATCGCGCAGTTCCACACCCTCTTGCAGTGCTATATCATCGAGCAGCGAGTGAAATGAGCGCGTCAGGTAGCCGTTGTCGTCAATGTTGCCTATTATATATTCGCCCGTCATCTGTTGACGGGGAGTGAGGGGCAAGGATGAGAGTTGGCTGAGTAGATACTGCTGGAGGGTCTCGCCTGAGGTTGCCACCACAGGCTCCGTCCAGTCGTCACCATACTGCCGTCCTTGCGATTCAAGGCGATAGGAGGGGATGTCGTCCTCCGAGCGGTAGTCGGCACGCTGTAGTTCTTCGGCAGTCTCGGTGAACGGAGCGTCACCGGGCTCCTCGGCGGCAATCGTATCGGTCGCTTCCAGTGCGGGGTTCTCGTCCAGTGCACGTCGCACCTCGTCCTCAATCTCGGCGCCGTTCATTTCGAGCAGACGCACGAACTGCACCTGCATCGGCGACAGCTTCTGCTGGAGACGTTGGTTGAGTGACTGGCTAAGTGACTCCTTCATGGCGTTGGAAAGCCTGGACGGTTA
This sequence comes from uncultured Bacteroides sp., assembly GCA_964571125.1. Taxonomy (GTDB): domain Bacteria; phylum Bacteroidota; class Bacteroidia; order Bacteroidales; family Muribaculaceae; genus Paramuribaculum. The sequence goes on along the minus strand of CAZNBC010000034.1, from coordinate 5,362 downwards.
TTGTAATGCCTCAGAAAAGTTTTGATAATGTGTACTGCACCCGTGTGCCGTCATCGGGGGTGTATGTAAGCACGATGTGTGAGCCGCTCAGTGACACTATATTGAGGTCTATGATTCCTTTCGAAGGCAGATGCAGCCCTGCGGGAAGACAATACCTCTCGGGGTATGAACTGCTCGCGGCATCGGTATGGGTAAAATTGAGTTGAAGGGTTTTGCCCTCCTCGGCCCATGTGCCGAAGTGGTCGCTGACACCTCCGTAGGGGTGTTGCACCGATATCTTTATCACCTCGTTCTGGAAACTCCAGAAGATATTGCGCCCATAGGTGTCATCGGGCTGACCGTCAATCTCAATGGAGTCTAATACCCATGCGCCGAACCACGGGCCTATGTCGCCGTTATTGTGGGTACATCCGCTCAGTCCAAGCTGCAGGACCCACATCAATACCGCAATCCCAAGGATACGCGGTGAAAATTCCCGGAGTGAGAAATATTTTGATAAGATCTGCTTCATGATTTGCTATTACATCCTGTAATGTAAGTCGTTAAGGCTTTGAAGTATGACGCCTCAGATTGAAATTGCCGGTGTAGCTTACGGTTACCATGCCTCCGAAGGAATTGGCGGGCAACTTTCCCCGGTCAATCGCCAGCGCTCCGGTCACTTTCAGTCCTTTCAATGAGGGACGCCATGTCACCTCGCCCATCGCTGAGGTCTGATGTATGGGGTCGGCAAGATAATAGAATGAGTTACCGTAGCTCTTACGATAGTTCAGGAGAACTCTATAGTCTAAGTGAGGGGTGATCTGTCCCTCGGCTCCAAAATGGAACCCGCGCATACGGTTGTTGAGGCAGAGTATCTGACCGTCGGTATTGTATATCGGACTCATGATGACAGGAGTGCCCAGTACCAGTCCGTAGTTGGCGTAAGAGTTGTAGGTCTTGTTGTTGTAGTAGTCATCGCTTCCGGTAGCCTGCGAGGTGATTGTCGTGCCGGGGAAGTCGCCGGGTGCCCAGTGTATGGGGCCGCTTTGGTTCATGAAGTCAATGTACTCCACTACTACGCCCTTGAGCCACGGTAATCCCTTGGGGGTGTACTCCAGGCCCCATATGCCGTCGAAGCCGTTAAGTTTTCCCACACCCGAGCCGTCTTCCCAAGGCCACTGGAAATAAGCCTTAAGCTCGTGGCCGTTGTTAAACCGGTAGCGGGCGGTGAAATCCCAGCTGCCGATGGTGTTGCCCAAGTAATAGTCCTCGTCGTTTTGTCCGAACGGGAAGAAAATCTTTACACACTCTTTCAGGCCGCCTGAACGATGGTAGGTGTTCCACAGTTTGCCGTAGTAATAGATAGATGTGCTTCCGCCGAATTGTGCCGCACTTTGTGCGCCTACGGTCACGCTAAACGGTTGCGAGGGCTTGGTGCGGAAATATATGCGACGGTACATATATCGCGTATCCCGGGCGATATTACCGTTGTAATAGTTGAAATGGTTTTCCCACCAGTCATTGTCGGTAAAGATGCCGTAGGCTACGTTGCCCTGAATCTGTACCCATCCGTTGGTAAAGGGAATATTCTGAAAGTCAATGAATCCGATGCGGGCCTGAGGTATGGGGCGGGCATTTCCGCTTTCGATGAAATCACCGCTTCCCAAGCGCGAATTAAAGAGGTACGAATCCCGCTCTTTAAGTCCTACAGTAAGTTCTACTCCACGGTACTTTATCTGACCGTATAGTTCCTGAAGCCACACTCTCGAGGGATGCTGAGGATTGGTTATGAAGTCGTTGGAAGAGGTGGAATATCGGATATAATCGGTCGAGGACTGCCATCCGCCGTAAGCTGCGGCACCGTATCCGTAGCTGAACCGGCGCGTGGTGTCCATATCATGGTGCGCTTTGACAAAGATCTGTGTGCCTTTAGCCTGCGTCAACGTGCCGTGATTGTTGGCCCCGAAAAAATAAGGCGCGAACTCCCCGCTCGAAGCATTTGCCGTGATGCCGGTCTCGAGAGTCAACGTATGCTCCGACGATGCCTGACAGCAGAGCGCCATGCAAAGAGCAATGCCTGCTATGAAGAAAAATTGTCTGTTCACGCTGTAAAGTTACAAAATTTCCTCCGTTTTCCCCTACCAATCCCACCCGATTGGCGACTTTTAAATCCAGGTCTAAGGTTCGCAATAACCTGAGCCCTATTGTTCCCGTCTTGTTTATGAGAGATTTTTATTAACTTTGCACTTGACAAGAGGAATCTTGACATATCACATATCAATTCAACTGAAACAAAAGTTCCGGAGTAGCGACCCGTGACTGATGGTTTATCCATCGTCCGCGCTCACTTCGGAACTTTTGTTATAACTACTTTAATATGCTCGAACAACTGAAATTAAAAGCACTTGAAGATGGCACACCGGCCACCATCGAAGAGGCACTTGAACTTAATCGCAGGTATTCCACCGACGAGTTGCGCCAGGCAGCCGATGCGATTCGACTTAAATGGTGTGGTAACGTAATACATACCTGCTCTATTGTAAATG
>CAZNBC010000034.1:0-2665 GCA_964571125.1 uncultured Bacteroides sp. | reverse complement strand
AGCATCCGACGAGGGAGGCGTCAAACTTTGTGCTTCAATGGGATTACTTGACCGAGATCAATTGCAGCAACTGTGGGATGCAGGTGTGCGGAAGTATCACTGCAATCTGGAGACATCAAGGTCATATTTCCCTACCCTTTGCTCGACACACTCCATTGATGATAAACTTAAGACAATAGCTATCGCACGAGAGATTGGTTTCAAGGTGTGTTGCGGAGGTATTATCGGCATGGGAGAAACAATGCGTGACCGTCTCGAACTTGCTGAAATGGCAAGAGAAGTTGGCGCTTCATCAATTCCAATAAATATTCTTCAGCCTATCAAAGGTACGCCGCTCGAAAACATTGAGAGGATAACCGAGGATGAAGTTACCCGGTCGGTTGCCTTGATGCGTTTCGTAGCTCCGAAATGCACGTTACATTTCGCCGGAGGTCGTGCTCAACTATCAAAGAAATCCATGGCAAGCATTTTGCGAGGGGGAATGAACGGTGCTCTTGTAGGAGATATGCTCACGACTGTTGGGAATAAAGTAGCCGATGATTATAAGATGTTTGATGAGACAGGATATATAGTTGAATAATCAACAGACATTAAGATATGGGGTAATTAAACAGTCGAGACTGTGCCGAATTGGGGCGCAGCCTCGAAGGTGTAGGTTATGACAAAAATGGATTAGGCTTGAAAATCTGGTTTTCTACCTTACGGTATTAGAACAGACGCAGAGGGGCGATGAGGGCGGCTACATCGGTGTCACCGAAGAAGTCGGCCATTGTGAGCCATACGAGCAGGAGGATGATGAGGATACATGCTCCGATGGTGAGCCATATATTTCTTGAGCTGTTTTTGGAATTCTTAGCAGTCATAAGCAATGAATTGATTTGGTGAATGTTTTTGTTCTTTACTTTACCAACATCCGGAGGCGGGAAAATGTTTTTGCAGTTATCATGCATCTTTTTTAATTTTGTGGTGGAATATGGCGGTGACGTGTTGTCGCGTGCCACATTGTTTGACAAGATATTATGATGCTGCTCTATCGCCTCTATCAGATATGCTTCATGCTGCCGGTGCTTTTGGTGGCTACGTTGCTCACAGCCATAGTCGTTATCATAGGCTCGCTTCTCGGCGGAGGCGTTTGGTTTGGTTATTATCCTCCGATGCTCTGGGCGCGCCTGTTCTGTCTGCTCACCTTTGTGAAAGTGACCGTAAGAGGTCGCGAGAATATTGACAGGAAGACCTCGTATGTGTTCGTGGCCAATCATCAGGGCGCGTATGATATCTTCTCTATCTATGGCTATCTGGGCCATAATTTCAGGTGGATGATGAAGGCAGCTCTGCGCAAGATTCCTGTGGTTGGTTTCGCCTGCCATTGCTGCAAGCAGATATATGTCGATAAGTCCAGCCCCTCGGCTTTGCGTTCGACAATGACCAGAGCCGAGAGCTTACTTCGCGGAGGCATGTCGCTGGTTGTGTTCCCCGAGGGGGCGCGTTCGTGGAACGGGCGCATGCGTGCCTTCAAGCGCGGCGCCTATATGCTCGCCACCGAGTTTAATCTCCCTGTCGTGCCGCTTACGGTTGACGGGTCGTTTGACGTGATGCCGCGTTTCAAGAAGCTCCCCGTGCCGGGCCATATCATCCTTACCATCCACAAGCCCGTCTATCCCCCCGAGGGTGGATATGACCTTCCAGAGCTGATGCAGCAGACCTTTGACACCATATCCGGGTCGCTGCCCGAGAAATGTCGTCCTGACGGCGTGCATGACGGCACACGTGGCGGTTTGGTATCGCCCGCGTCCACTGCTCATAAAAAAACAGAATAATTAACTTACTACCTCACTATAAATATTCCCGTAATGGAACTTTTCGATAAGCTTAAGGCCAAAGCTAAGGCAAACATTCAGCGTATAGTACTTCCCGAGGGCAACGAGCCCCGTACACTCAGCGCGGCTGACCGCATTATCGCCGAAGGTCTGGCCAAGATTATTCTGATAGGTGTGCCCGCCGATATTATGGCTATGGCCAAAGAACTTCACCTTGACCATATCAAGGATGCCACCATCGTCAATCCCGCTGACGACAATGTGATTGACGTCTACGCTCCGATTCTCTACGAGCTGCGTAAGAGTAAGGGCATGACCCCCGAACAGGCCCGTCAGCAGGCCCGCAATCCTCTTTACCTCGGTTGCCTGATGGTGAAGAACGGTGATGCCGACGGTCAGGTGGCCGGTGCGCTTAACACCACCGGCAATGTGCTCCGCGCCGCTTTCCAGGTTATCAAGACTCAGCCCGGCATCGAAGTGGTGTCAGGCGCCTTCCTGATGCTTCTTCCCGAGTCACTGCCTTTCGGCACAGACCACATCATGGTGTTTGCCGACTGTGCCGTTGTGCCCGACCCCTCGGCTAAGGAACTCGCTCAGATTGCAGTATCCGCCGCTCAGACCGCACGCGACATCGCCGGCATAGAGCCCCGTGTGGCTATCCTCAGCTTCTCGACCAAGGGTAGCGCACGTCATGAGCGCGTTGACAAAGTCATCGAAGCCACTACACTCGCCAAGCAGCTTGCTCCCGACCTTATCCTTGACGGCGAATTGCAGTGCGACGCCGCTATAGTGCCCGGCGTGGCTCAGAGCAAGGCTCCCGACAGCGTTATTGCCGGACGTGCCAATGT
>CAZNBC010000033.1:0-10104 GCA_964571125.1 uncultured Bacteroides sp. | reverse complement strand
ACCGCGTCATCACCACCCCGCGCCATCATGCCTATCTCAAGATAGCCGAGGGGTGCAACCGCTTCTGCGCTTTCTGCGCCATACCCCTCATCACCGGTCGCTATAAGTCACGTCCTGTCGAGGAGATTCTCGACGAGGTGAGGATGCTTGTACGCCGCGGTGTCAAGGAATTCAATGTCATCGCACAGGACCTTTCGGCCTACGGCACCGACCTTGAGGGTGGCCGCTCACGGCTTGCCGAGCTGATTGACCGCATGGCCGATATAAAGGGCGTGGAATGGATTAGGCTTCACTATGCCTATCCTTCGGACTTTCCCTATGACATACTTGACGTGATGGCCGCGCGGCCCAATGTGTGCAAATATCTTGACATCGCCCTCCAGCATGTGTCTGACAATGTGCTGACCAATATGCGCCGCCATATCTCCGCGGAGGAGACACGCAAGCTTCTTGACGAGATACGACGCAGGGTGCCCGGCATACATATCCGCACCACGCTTATGGTAGGCTTTCCCGGTGAGGGCGACCGTGAGTTTGAGGAGCTGATGGAGTTCGTGCGCGCTCAGCGTTTCGAGCGAATGGGCGCATTCGCGTACAGCGAGGAGGATGACACATACGCTGCCCGCAACTTCAGTGACGATGTGCCCTATGAGGTGAAGCAGAAGCGCCTCGAGCGCCTCATGGCCCTTCAGGAGGAGATTTCGCAGGAGATACAGTCATCAAAGGTAGGCACCGAAGTCAGAGTGGTGATAGACCGCGAGGAGCCTGATTACTATGTAGGGCGTACCCAGTGGGACTCTCCCGAGGTAGACCCCGAGGTGCTGATAGAGAAGACTCTCCCCATGAAGCGTGGCGAATTTCATGATGTGATAGTTACCTCCGCCTCGCCGTTTGAACTGTTTGCAAAACCGCTTGAATGATGAACAATACTTACTTAGCTGACAAGTCGAGGGATACTGACGATATAGAGACATTGCTAACAGCCGTCGGGAAGTGCATGACACACCGATGGCCGTTTGCCCTTTATGCTATGCCGGGCGACACTGCCTTCAGCTTTAAGGCCGGAAGCAGTGATGACGCCGAAGATGTAGCCGCGGAGTCACTGCCGGGCTTCATGGTGTCATTTTTCAATGATTCGTCATCGCCCGCTACGATTGACGGGTCGCTCACTCTTGAGGAGATACTGGAGGCAGACGATTCCGTCCCCGACGGCCCGATGCCCGAGATACACCCCGTGGCGGAGTCCACACCCCGCCTGCTTCACAAGGCTCAGGTAGTGACCCTCGTTGACGAGCTTAAACGTCAGGGTTTGCGCAACCGCGGCAAGGTGGTACTCTCGCGTGTGATAGCTATGGAGTCAGACCGCAGCCCCGTGACAGTGGCCCTGGAGTATTTTGCAAATTTCCCCAATGCCTTTCGCGCCATATTCTATCATCCTACGACCGGCATGTGGATTACCGCCACTCCAGAGACATTGGTGGAGTACACCTACGGCAACGGATGCACCCGCACTATGGCGCTCGCGGGCACCCGTCCTGCAGGTACTGAGGAGGAATGGGACAAGAAGAACCTCCTGGAACAGAAGATAGTGACCGACGAGATAATAGCCACGTTCTTCTCCGAGGAGATAGCGGCGGATGTGTCGCCGCTCTACACCCGCAATGCCGGAAATATCGAGCACCTGTGTCAGAACATCACAGGCCATACCCCTCTACCTCCTGAAAGACTTGTGGAGTTTGTCAATCATCTGAGCCCCACACCCGCAGTGGCCGGTTATCCCCGTCGTGCCGCCGTGGAGCTGATAGAGCGTTATGAGACACACTTCCGCCATTGCTATTCGGGATGGCTCGGCGTTGAGGATGAAGACCGCATACGTCTGTTCGTCAATCTCCGCTGTGCCATGGTAGAGCCTCGTGAAGTCAAGGATGAGACTACCGGTGAAGTGTCTACGCGCTACCTATATAATATATATGTGGGGAGTGGCATACTCGCAGGCTCCAATCCCGACCTCGAATGGAGGGAGACGGCCCTGAAGGGACTCCCGCTATGCAGGGCTATTGACACCGATTATCAGCCTGACCTCGGATGATGCTGCCCGGCTTGTACGATGACCCTATTTTCAATACAGAATATAATTTGAATCTTCTCTGATGACTTCAGATAACAACCATAGCGAGCCTTCAGGCCGCTCTCCCAAGGGCAAGGCCGCTATTATAATTTTCGGTGCCGTGGCGCTGCTGTTTGTGCTTTCGCTGCTGCCGTGGCACAGTATCACGGGCGGTACCATGAAGGATTTCAATCTGTTGGGTGACATTATGCCGTCATCGCAGACAAGTGACGAATCATCCGGTGAGGATGTCGAGGAGATTGATCCCGAACTTGCCCGCAGCATAGAAGAGGCCGGTGCTTCCCCCTCCCAAACGGCACAGGTGGCAGAGCCGGATACCGTGATTCCTCCCGTGCAGCCCTCGCGCGTGGGCGATATGGTGGCTATCGAGGACTACACACCCGGTATGCAGGGCATGAAAGCCCTGCGTGAGGCTATCGCTCAGGGCCGACTCGCCCGCATAGCATTCCTCGGCGACAGCTACATCGAGGGCGATATACTCTGTCAGGATTTCCGTTCCATGATGCAGCAGCGTTACGGGGGGAGTGGGGTAGGATATATGAACCTCCACAGCGATTTTCCGGGATTCCGTCGCTCTGTGCGTCAGGGCGGTAGCGATTGGAAGGAGTATTCCGTGCGCTCCGGAGCTAAGCCCAAGTATGTGTCGCTCTCCGAAAACTACTTCCGCCCCGTGGGGAATGCAAAGGCTACCTATAAGGGTGTCAACAAGATAGAACGCGCCGACTCATGGTCGCGCTCACAGCTGCTGTATGTGGCTCCATCGGGAGGTGAGGTCAAGATGCGCCTCTCCGACACTGCCCGCTGGGAAGTGATGACACTTTCGCCTTCGCCCGATGTGCAGCGCCTCGAACTTACGGGCACTACCTCGCAGTTTCAGGTGGCGTCATCTACGTCATCGCTCATTGCGCTCGGCGTATGGCTTGATGCTGACTCCGGCGTGAGTGTCGACTGTATGTCGTCGAGAGGCTACTCGGGCCTCACACTCGCCAAGGTAGACTCCACACTGTGCGCTCAGGCTTCGCAGTTTATTGACTATCAGTTGATAATCCTTGAATTCGGTATCAACGCCATGAGCGCCAAGCAGAAGGACTATTCGGTCTATGCCAAAGGTATGGTCAAGGTCATCGACCATCTTCGTAAGTGCTATCCGAAAGCTGATATACTGCTGATGGGTATCGGTGACCGAGGTGAGAAGTCAGGTTCGGGTATTCATTCCATGCCCTCGGCGCAAAACATGATAGACGTGCAGCGCGAGACGGCCCGTAAAGCCAGGTGTATGTTCTGGGATACACGTGAGGCGATGGGCGGTGAGGATGCTATCGTACGCTATGTCTCTGCCGGGCTGGCCAATAAGGATTATGTGCACCTCACCCATAAGGGTGGACGCGCCCTTGCCGAGCAGTTGTTTAACGCTTTCGCCGCCAAGATTGACCAATGAGGCGTAAGATTTTGTCATTCATCGGATTACTGCGATTGACGGTCGTGACCGTGACTGCGCTCATCGCTTCGGGTGCGGCAGCCGTGTCATTGGCTACGGCGGAGCAGCCTGATGTGGCGGACAATGATGCGGATGTGCGAATGGGGGTGGTGGAGATAACCTCCGACGCCGCTCCATCGGAGGAGGCTGCGGAGCTATTGACCGCCGTGCCGTCATTTATTCGCGTTCAGGACAATCATATACAGCTCAACGGCGCTGACTGGAGCAGGCTGCGTCTGGCACTTGAGGACCGTGAGGCCGACCCCTTCACCATAGTGCATATAGGCGACAGCCATGTGCAGGCCGATTTCGCCACGGGCGTGACCCGCGACCTGTTGCAGTACGATTTTGGCGATGCCGGCAGAGGACTGGTGACTCCGCTTAAGCTCAGCGGCACGAATCAGCCGGTTGACTACGTCTTCAAAAGCCATGACCAATGGAAGGCGCAGAAGCTCATGAAGCAGCCGTGGAAGATGTCGATGGGATTCACCGGCACATCCATCTCGCCCGTGAAGACGAGCACGAGTATAAGCATAGGCACCCGCGCCACGGAGGAGGATTATGACCCGTTTGTGTCCATGACTCTGTTTCACCGCGGGCGCATGAAGATTCACGGTATCACCGATGCGGAGGGCAATGAGTTGAAATACACTGATTTCCCCTCGCGTGACTATACTCAGGTAGTTTTCGACAGTGAGCAGACCGAGGTGAAGCTGAATATCACCGTGGCAGCCGATTTCGCCCTGTATGGAGCGTCGCTCTCGGGTGAGCGTCCCGGTGTGTTCTACCACACGATAGGAAACAATGGCGCCACCTACAGCGTGTACAACACTGTGGGTAATATCGGGCGCGGCATATCTCCTCTAAAGCCCGAGCTGGTCATCATTTCGCTCGGCACCAATGAGGCTTTCGGCAAGGTGAACCGTGCGACGCTCTATGACAACATTGATGCACTTGTCGACGATATCCGTCAGGCCAATCCTGATGCCCAGATACTTTTAGTGACCCCGATGGAGTGTCAGAAGAGTGTGTACACCACCCGCAACCGACAGGTGAAGGTGCCGGTGAAGTCGTCGGGAAAAAAGTCGAAGAAGGGCTCGCGGCGCAGGACCCGAACGGTCAACAAGCAGGTGAGGGTGCGCACCGGTGCCTACACGACAAATACTACTGTGGCTACGGTACGTGACGTGATAAAACAGTATGGCGTGGATAATAATATAGCCGTATATGACTGGTATGAGGTTGCCGGAGGTGATGGTGCGGCGGCAAAGTGGGTCGCAGACGGCCTCTTCAGCAAAGACCATGTGCATCACTCCGTCAAGGGCTATACCCTTCAGGGCGAACTCTTCTACGAAGCCCTGCGCGATGCCGTCAGCCACGCCGACAATGGGTCGAATCAATAGGAAGTGCATTTAGAAATCATACAGGACATGATTACCGAGTGGCAGTTTGATATGGAGCGTCTGAGGAGCGTGCTGGACTATGATCCGCTCTCGCCGCTGTTGTTCAACACGGGGCTGTTTATGCTGCTCTTTGTGGCTTTCATGGGGCTCTACACGTTGCTCCGCGGCAACCGCACCGTGAAGATGATAGCCGTGATACTCTTCTCGCTCTATTTTTACTACAAGTCGTCGGCGGAGTATTGCTTCATACTTCTTGGTGTATGTTTGAGCGACTATGTGCTGGGTATATTGCTTAGCGAGGCGAGCAGGAAGTGGGTGCGCAAGAGCATTGTGGCGCTCAATGTCACGGTCAATCTGGGCATGCTTGTGTATTTCAAGTACCTCAATCTTCTGCTCGACACGGTGGCCAACTTCGCCAACACATCCTTTGACCCCCTCGACATCATTCTCCCGGCGGGCATATCTTTCTTCACATTCCGCTCCATAAGCTATATGGTCGACATATATCGCGGCCATATAGAGCCTTGCCGCGACTTCCTGTCGTATGTGTTCTTCCTCACGTTCTTTCCGCCGCTTCTTGCCGGCCCTGTGGTCAGGGCGCGCGACATGCTCCCTCAGATTAAGGCCGACCCGGTAGCCACCTCGGTTATGGTCAGCGAGGGTCTTTTCCTCATCATCGCGGGTCTGATAAAGAAGGTGATTGTGGCCGACTTCATAAGTCAGAATTTCGTTGACCGTGTGTTTGACAATCCGTCGCTTTACCGCGGATTCGAGAATATGCTGGCTATCTACGGTTTTACCCTACAGCTTTATTGCGATTTCTCGGGCTATTCCGATATGGCCATAGGCATTGCGCTGCTGATGGGCTATCGGTTTTTCGACAACTTCCGCTCGCCATTCAAGTCGCAGAGCCCCACGGAGTTTTGGCACCGATGGCACATATCCCTGTCGACATGGTTGCGCGACTACGTCTATATACCTCTCGGTGGTAATCGTAAGGGCAACACCCGCCGTCACGCCAACCTCATGACCACGATGGTGCTCGGGGGCCTGTGGCACGGGGCCTCGTGGATGTATGTCATCTGGGGTGCGTGGCACGGATTCCTGCTCGTGATGCACAAGGCGCTCAAGAGCCTTATCCCCTCGCTGCCCGACCACAAGCGCGGTTCGTGGTGGAGGGTGGCGGCCAATGTGTTCCTGACGTTCAACCTCGTGGCGGTAGGCTTTATGTTCTTCCGCGCCGAATCAATGGAGAAGGTAGGGGAGATGACCCGACAGATTTTCTGCGACTTCCATCTGTCGGTGGCCCCGCAGTTCATCGAGGGTTACCTGATGATAGTGCTCGTTATGGTGGCAGGCTTCGCGCTCCATTTCGCACCCTCGAAGTGGACGGGCAAAGTTATGGCCCGCTTCCATGCCTTGGGGCCATGGGGGCAGACCATTATACTTGTCATCGTATTGATGATTATCATTCAGGTGCGACAGAGCGACATCGTGCCGTTCATCTATCTGCAATATTAGAACGAGAAGCCGGCCATGAGGCCCAGGCGGTGTGACCACCCGTGTGTGCCGTCGAAGTTCTGTCTCTTGCCGATGCTGAATTCGGCTCCTGCCTGTATACGCGGGGTGAGGTTCCACACCACATTTGTCTGACTGCTGAGACCATATTTATAGTCTCCTCCCTCGGCTTTGGCTGTAGGGGTGAGGTTGCGCCCCTGCGAGAAGGCTGTGCACACGTATAGCCCGGGGGTGAAATTGTACTGCACGCCCAGTATGTAGCCGAATCCGGGCACCGTCTCAAGACGTCCCTGATGTTCGGGGTCGGCGATGAGGTCGTACTTTCCCAGCATATAGTCGCCTCCGTAATTGGAGTATGAGCGGCCACCGTTGACTGTGGCATAGATGGTCAGCGGACGCACGGGCGAGAACACGCTGCTCAGTTGCAGACCCCAGCCGAGAGGATTGCGGTTGGTGCCGGTGAGCATGTCACGGTAGGGGAGCGAGCGGCCTATGGCTGCAAGGCGCACATGCTCATTGTTCGACCACTGATATTGTACGAAAGCGGCCACGTTGGGCAGAAAGAGGCTGCGGGCCGCTGTGGAGCCGTTGGCATCCTCCTGAACATTCATTGAGGGCGTTTCCACCGAGCCGGCCACCACTATGCCGTTGCGGAATCCGTGCATGTAGCGCACCAGTACGTTGGTATTGCTCATCTTCATCGTGGGGCCGCCCGAATCAATTACCGGAGGCATCGCCGCGTCATCGCCGAAAGTCGACGAAGCGTAACCGATGGTCCAGTCATTTATGATGGCGTAGGCCTTCTTCAGGTGAAAGTCGCGTGAGCCGTAGCCCTGAAAGTTGGCCTGAATATAAAGCTGATAGGAGGCAAGACGCTTGTTGCGGCCGATGATGCGGAAAAACAGGCATGTACCTGAGGGCGTGGTGCCCAACAGACGCTCATGCAGCGGGTCATTCGACGTCGGGATATAATAGGGAGTGAAAGCCGGATTATTGACCGAGCCGCCCCAATCGTAATATCCGCGTATACGCACCATGCCGCCGATACCCATGGCGAGATTGGCATCGCGGCTCATGAACATGAAGTATGGAGCCGCAGGGTCCTGAAAATGACGGAACTGATCGTAGTAGAACGATTCGACAAGCGCACGGATAGAATCGGCCGAAGCATTACGTTGCGAGCCGAACATAATGATATTTTGGTCCTTGATAAGAGAGTCGGTAAACTCCTGTCGTGAATTTTGACCATAGGCCTGTGTACCGCAGATTATGCTCAGGAGCATCGCCAGTACCGTCGTCAGCTTCTTCATGTCGAGCGTTGTGTGGGGAAAAGTGAGTGTGATGAAATCCGTTAATATACTTTAACAACACCCCACCCCTCCCGAATGTTTACTCCCCCTCCCCAAATCCCAAAATCTTAGCTTGAAAGTATTACAGTGCAAAAAAACAGCTCCATTCCAAAAGTTTTTCGTTAAGCTTTTGGAATGGAGCAATAGATAGATGCTTTATAAAAGATGATTTTCTGAAAATGGATTAGTCTTCAAAGAAACTATCAATGTAGACCATGGAATTTACGGGTAATGTTGTCTCTGATACAACAAACTTTCCTACTTCCATATTTTGAAGCCATGTTTCAAGTGTGGATATTAAGCCATCTCTCTGTTTTGGGGTATAAGGATTGACCTCCAGCATTAGGATTTCTATATTGGCTAAGCCTTTTCGTTTTACAATCAAAGATGCATTAGGATTTTGTAGCGTCTGTGGAAGTATATACGAGTACTGGTCGCCATCTTTAATTTTATTTTCTTCGTGAAAAAGGTAGCCGTCTGTTAGAATGATGAGGATATTTCTAAATCCGTTTCTAATACACAATTTATCTACTTCTTTATTGCTGAAGAATCCCCATATGTCACTACCTACCCATCTACCCTCATTTAGGGCATCCGTGTAAATTTGTGACAAATTAGCCTGAAACCGTCCTTTCATCTCAATGAGTTCTGTTTTTTTCTGTCTAATGTCAGTCTTTGACAAATCAACATTAAGCCCTCGAGCGAGTTGTGCTATATTACTGTTCTTGGGAGCGGGATAGAAGAATACTTGAAAATGGTTCTTACTATTGATTATTTTACCATTTTTAATACAATCATCTATGAAAATGTCTACCAAGTGATTGATAATTGCGGTGTCACGCTCCATTTGGCTTGGTGTCTCATTTCTTGTCAAACGGTCTGATAAATCAAGATATACTGAAATGTTCAGTGGTGGAATAGAATCAGTGGATATTCCCCCTACTCCTCCTTCAACATCTCCTCCTTTCTTTTCATCAATTTTCCCTCCACAATTACCAAATAAAAGAGTTGAAAGTAGTGATAACAAAACGATACTGCTGATTAATAATACTTTCTTCATATCTTTTAGTTGAAAAGTTGATTAATGGTGGATGTATATATTCTATTGGCTTCCTCTTGCTCTTCTCTGGATCTGCTGAGTCCATTCATCATGGTCATCCATCCAGTGAAGAAGTCTGAGAGAGCAGCTCTGATTATTTGAGTATCAAAATGCATGGTCGTATTTGACATGTCATGAATAATCATTTGACGTTTATTCTCTAAAGCCTCCAGACTAGCTTTCTTATCAGTAAGTTGTTGCTTTTGCTGTAATAATAAATCTCTCTTTGTTTGGATAGAACTTTCTAACTTAAATATTTCCTTTTTATTTGAGCGCATATCTTCATAGGCAGTTAGAGTCATGTCAAAAACTATTCCCCAAATCATATATACAATGAAACCACAGAATATTACAGCCCATACATTGATATCAGTTAAAGCCATATGTAGATTGAAATCGGGATAGTCGCCTAATCTCGTCAATACGATGATGTTGTAGATTTTTTCTGCAATTAGATAGGCCAAGATACAATCAAAAATGAATGTAATTACTAATATACAACTTGTCTTTATGTATTTAGTCCATGTATCTTGTTGCATGAAGAAATGTAGACCGTAACCGAGTCCCATGAAAATAATTGGTGCACATAAGATAAATATTAGGACGCCAAGTCCGGCTGACAGGGCATGTGGTATGGCTTGTGGGTCAAACATGGCATCTCCGATGCCAATATTGGCATCGAATTGCTTGAAGAAAGCAGAGTAAAAGGTAGAACTGTAAAAAATGATGAGATATAGGGTGAGTACTGAAAGAATCACAAGCCCAATGATGAGTTTCACTTTTGCCATTTTATTAACCTCACCATTTAGATTCTTTGCTTCAATCAACTTTTCTTTAATTTCGGCAATTGATTCATCCGTTTCCTGAATTCTTTGTTCGTTTTTGAGCAATTCAGCTTTAGTAAGAGTTATCTCATTGTCTGTTTCTGCCAGTTTACCGGATAATTGATTCTTATATTTCCGTTGCGTTTCTTCGTCTGCAATCTGTCTCTGCTTTTCAGCATTAAATACTTTAGGTAAAAATGCACTTAATGCAGGTAAGCTCGCTGTAACTTTACCGCAGATACGTGTCCCATAGTAAACGTAAGTTTCATCCTGCAATTTTGTATCCTCACTGGTTTGTGAAATAGT
>CAZNBC010000032.1:0-10189 GCA_964571125.1 uncultured Bacteroides sp. | reverse complement strand
AGGTGTCGCTTGCTACCGATCAGGATGATGCCGACCATTCCGAAGAGAGAATCACCCTCATGACCGTACATGCCGCCAAGGGTCTGGAATTCAATAATGTATTTATCGTGGGTGTTGAAGAGGAACTGTTTCCCTCATCCATGTCATCAGGCACACTGCGCGACATCGAAGAGGAGCGACGACTGCTTTACGTGGCCATTACCCGAGCACGTCGCTACTGTATGCTGTCGTATGCCTCGTCGCGTTTCCGCAACGGACAGACCATGCTTACGGCACCCTCACGATTCCTGCGTGACATTGACCCGTCTTTCCTCCATCTGGCGATGGGTACGGTCATAAACGCGCCGCGCTCGCGCAACACTCCTTTCGGCGGATTCCCCACACCTACTCCGGGATTCAATCCGGTCGGGAAATATAACCGGACATCTCGCCCCGAGCCCAAATCGTCGGGGAGCATTGCATCTACAGCGACTTCAATGGGTGGGGCGGTATCGGTAAACGACCTTGCCGAAGGCTCGATTATCGAACATTCGAGGTTCGGACGTGGCGAGGTGCGTTCGATTGACACATCCCAGCCCGATGCCCGCATAGTGGTTGACTTTGAATCGGAAGGCCGCAAGACCCTCCTGCTGAAGTTCGCCAGATTCACTGTGGTGCAAAAATAACCATTCATGACCTCAATGATTCAAATCACCCGGATATGACTCACAACGAATCCCTCCCCACGCCATATTACATAGTATATGAAGACCGTATACGCCGCAACCTGTCGCTAATCAACGATGTGGCGCAGCGTTCGGGCGCTAAGATAATCATGGCTTTCAAGGCCAACGCCCTGTGGCGCACCTTCCCCATCGTCAGGGAATACTGCCGCGACTTCACTGCCTCATCGCTCAACGAGCTTCGTCTCGGAAATGAAGAACTTGGCGGAGAGGCCCACAGCTATTGTCCGGCATATACCGACGAGACGATAGGGGAGTACCTGAGCCGTTCCACCCATCTTACCTTCAACTCGCTTCATCAGTGGCATAGGTTCAAGGACCGCGTTAAGGCCACCGCCGTATCGCCGGGACTCAGAGTCAATCCACAGTGTTCGGTCATTGAGACGGATATATACAATCCGGCTCTGCCCGGCTCGCGCTTCGGTGTGACAGCCGAGGAACTTGGCGACACACTCCCCGAAGGTATCGAAGGGTTGCATTTTCATGCTCTGTGCGAGTCAACATCCTACGA
This sequence comes from uncultured Bacteroides sp., assembly GCA_964571125.1. GTDB lineage: Bacteria > Bacteroidota > Bacteroidia > Bacteroidales > Muribaculaceae > Paramuribaculum. The sequence continues at coordinate 8,956 of CAZNBC010000032.1, read as the reverse complement.
TCTTGCCAAGGTGCTTGAGGCCTTCGAAAGTCAGTTCGGTCATCTCCTCCCGCAACTGAAGTGGGTCAACATGGGCGGCGGTCACCTTATGACCAAAGCCGGATATGACACAGACCATCTTGTAGGCCTCCTTAAGGATTTCCGTGCGCGTCATCCCCACATACAGGTCATACTCGAACCCGGAAGCGCCTTCATGTGGCGCACGGGCGACCTCATAACCTCCGTGGTCGATGTCGTGGAGAATCAGGGAGTACGCACCGCTATAATTGACGCCTCATTCGCCTGCCACATGCCCGACTGTCTCGAGATGCCCTATAAGCCCGCCATCACCGAGAGCGTGGAGCCCACGGACACCACACCCGTTTATCGTCTTGGCGGCAACTCATGCCTCAGCGGAGACTATATGGGCGATTGGGCTTTCCCCCGTAAGCTCGCTATCGGCGACCGGCTCACCCTTGAGGATATGAACCACTACACCACCGTGAAGACAACGATGTTTAACGGCATACAGCATCCCGCAATAGTACTCAGCCGCAGCAACGGCGATGTTGAGGTGCTCCGCCGTTACGACTACGAGGATTATAAGAACCGTATGAGCTGATACGTATGCCACGATTTTCTGTAATAGTTCCTGTATACAACCGCATTGACGAGGTTGATGACCTGCTGAAGTCGCTCAGTGAGCAGTCCTGCAAGGACTTTGAGGTGATAATCGTTGAAGACGGTTCCACACAGCCCTGCGGTGATACTGTGGAGCGATATAAGTCTCTTGTGGACGTGCGCTACTTCTACAAGAGCAACGAAGGACGCTCCATAGCCCGTAACTACGGCATAGAGCGTGCCGAGGGCGACTATCTGGTATTTTTCGACAGTGATTGTGTGATTCCGTCAGAATATTTCGCCGTGCTGAGTGAGGAGCTTGATCGCAATCCGCTTGACTGTTTCGGCGGCCCTGACGCTGCTCACGATTCCTTTACCTCTACACAAAAGGCCATTAACTTCGCCATGACCTCCTTCCTGACCACCGGGGGCATCCGTGGCGGCAAGGTACAGATGGAGAAATTCGTTCCGCGTTCATTCAATATGGGCTACTCACGCAAAGTCTACGATACCGTCGGAGGGTTCCGTGAAATGTTCTCCGAGGATATAGACATGAGCACCCGCATACGTCAGGCCGGTTTTTCCATCGGGCTCAACCGTCGCGCCTACGTATATCATAAGCGCAGGGTAGACTTCCGCAAATTCTTCCGTCAGGTATTCGTGTTCGGTATGTCGCGCATAACCCTTGAGCTGCTATATCCCGGTTCTATGAAGTTAGTGCACATGCTGCCGGCATTCGCCGTCATCATAGGAGTGGTGCTTGTGGTGCTCGGCATCGTGTCATCGCCCTGGTGGTTATTGCCTATAGGTATTTATCTGTTGGCGCTCTTTATCTGTGCCACTGTGGCTACCCGCTCACTTAAGATTGGTCTCTTGGCGGTTCCTGCCAGCATCATACAGATATGCGGCTACGGCACAGGCTTCATAAAGGCTTATCTGCTCAAGATTATTCTTCGTCGCGGCCGCAATATAGATGAGGAAATCGCCATCCGAAAAGGAAAATAACCGGCAATACGATGGATACGGATACTGTGAAGGAAGTTATCTCACCCGTGGAGGAGAAAATCACGGAATATTCGGATAATACTCTGCGACCGCTGCGTGTGGCTGACCTCAATGAGGATGACAAACCTCGCGAGAAGGCCCTGAAGTGTGGTATAGACTCGCTTAGCAATGCCGAGCTGCTTGCCATAATCCTCGGTGGAGGAATCCCCGGGAAGTCAGTGCTTGACCTCTCGCGCGAGATGCTTCTGCAGAGTGCCAACAGCCTCAACGGCCTCGCGCGTATGACCATCAAGGAGATGTGCCGACGGTTCAAAGGGGTGGGGACGGCCAAGGCTGTGGCCGTTGCCGCCGCGCTTGAGCTGGGTGGAAGATGCCGTGACGAGATGCCCGTACGTCAGGTAGTGGTGCGCTCCAGTGGCGATGCCTACCGCTATGTAATAGCCAACTGCAACCGGTTGCAGACGAAGACGCAGGAGGAATTCTGGGTGCTGTTTCTTGCGCGCAATAACTCCATCAAGAGTGCTGAATGTGTGGGCGTGGGCTCCACGAATGCCACGTTGGTGGATATCAAGGTGGTGATGAAAAAGTCACTTGACAATCTTGCCGAGGGCATCATCCTCGTCCACAATCATCCGTCAGGCAATCTCGCCCCGAGCCGTCAGGACAATGAACTCACCACCCGTATTCAGGCCGCCGCATCCATGCTTGATATCAAACTCCTTGACCACCTTATCATAGCCGGCGGGTCATATTATTCCTATAACGACGAAGGAAAACTCTGAATGGTCCGGCTTGAGGATATACCCAACATTTCGGCTACGATACGGAGCCGTTACGCTGTCAGTCGCGAAGGACTCGAACGGCTCGCGGAGCTTATAGCGCGATGTGACTTTCCGAAGCGTCATCTGCTGGTAAAGGAAGGCGGATTCGTCGGGAAAGCCTACTTTATAGAGCGGGGAATGTTAAGATGTTACTGGATGGTGGAGGGTGAAGAGTATACCACGTCGTTTGCCCGCGAGGGGACTATCGTGTTCAGCATGGATGAGTTGTACTACGGTAAGGCGAGTGAGGAGTATATAGAAGCTATAGAGCCGATTGTAGCCTACGCAATCTCTCTTGATGACCTCAGGACACTGTTTGAGACTGACATAGAGTTTGCCAACTGGGGCAGGGTCATTCATCAGGATGAGTACAGGCGTCTTCACCGTTCGCACAAAGAGCGCCTGACCCTTCCGGCTAAGGAGCGTTATGAATCTTTTGCGGCCCAGTTTCCCGATGTGTGCCGTAGAGCGCGCTTGACCGATATTGCCTCATATCTCGGTATCCGCCCCTCGACACTTAGCCGCATACGCCGATAAGTTTTTTGACATAGGGCAAGAATTTGAAGTGCGAGGTGGACTAACTTTGCGGATAAATAAATCAACCGCTATTACAGACCCTGCATATGTCAACCACTACCACTGCTTCAGTTGCCCCCGACAAGCCGCTGTTTAACGCCGACAGCAATCGCCCCCGTTATGAACTCCTTGACGGACTTAGAGGCGTGGCTGCCGTTCTTGTAATCTGGTATCACTTTTTTGAAGGATTTGCAACATCTCCGACTGATCAGATGATGAATCACGGTTATCTCGCCGTAGACTTCTTCTATGTATTGTCGGGATTCGTCATCGGCTATGCCTATGACGGCCGCTGGAGCAAGGGGATGACTACAGGGCGTTTTATGCTTAGACGTGTCATCCGTCTACACCCTATGGTGATATTCAGTGTGGTATTCGGCTTGATAGCCTACCTGATTCAAGGCGGTGTGCATTGGGATGGCACTCCCGCGTCGTTCCATCATGTACTGATGGCCCTTGTGCTCGGCCTTGTGCTCATACCCGTATATCCCGGTATGGGTGCCGATGTACGAGGCAACGGTGAGATGTTTCCGCTCAACGGGCCAAGTTGGTCGCTCTTCTTCGAGTATATCGCCAGCTTCCTGTATGCCATAGTGCTTCATCGCCTTAGCAAGCGTGCCCTGACGTGGGTGGTGATTGTGTCGGGTATCGGCCTTGCCTCTTGCGCTATATTCAATCTTTCGGGTACCTACCATCTCGGTGTGGGGTGGAGCATGGGCGAATGGGGATTCCTCGGAGGCTTCTGCCGCGTGGCGTTCTCCTTCTCCATCGGTCTGCTCATGACCCGCGATTTCCACAGAATCAACATAAGGGGCGCCTTCTGGATATGCTCGGCCGTTATCGCTCTTTTGATGGCCTGTCCCTATGTAGGTGGCTCCGAGCCGTCGGTACTCAACGGTGTGTACGATGCCGTAACCACTCTCTTTATCTTCCCGGTAGTGGTTTATATCGGAGCCTGCGGTGTCACCACAGACGTTTTCTCAGGTCGCGTATGCGAGTTCCTCGGTCGCCTGTCCTATCCGGTATATATCATCCATTACCCCATTATGTATCTCTTCTATGCCTGGGTATGGGCCCACGGATACAGTTTCAGTCATGTATGGCCCGTATGTGCGGTTCTCTTCGTAGTGATTGTCGCTTTGGCCTGGTGCGTAATGAGGTGGTATGACGAGCCTGTGCGCCTTTGGCTCTCGGCCAAGTTCCTGCGCCCGACCTCCGCAAAGTAGGTTTGGACATTTGAGGGCGATGCACTATCTTTGCACTCTATTGATTAAACTTATCACATGAGTGCAAGAGCATCCCTTGATGAAGATATTCGTGCGGCTGTTGACGTAATGCGTCGTGGCGGACTGGTGTTGTATCCCACCGATACGGTGTGGGGCATAGGGTGTGATGCTACGAATGATGAAGCCGTGCGCAAGGTGTTTGCCCTCAAGCGCCGTGCCGATGCCAAGGCGCTGATAACCCTTGTCAGCGATGTGGCCATGCTTGAGCGCTATGTCGATGAGGTTCCCGAAGTGGCCTATCAGCTCATAGACTGTGCCGTAAGCCCTGTAACCGTTGTCTATGACCGCGGGGTTGGAGTCGCTCCGTCGCTCCTTGCCCCTGACGGCAGTATAGGCATAAGGGTGACTTCCGAGCGTTATTCGCGCTCGCTTTGCCGCGGCCTACGCAGGCCTGTGGTGTCTACCTCGGCCAATGTCAGCGGCGCGGCTACTCCTCAGTGTTTCGCCCGTATAGCGCCCGAGATACTCGAAGGCGTCGATTATGTGGCCGGTTACCGGCGTGACGATACCACGCCCGCTACTCCCTCGTCGGTGATAAAGATTTCGAGCGGAGGGTTGTTTACCATCCTTCGCAAGTGACGATTCAGAGTATGAAGCCGGAGTATAGGAAGCGTCTGCTGTATGTCGTGGTCGACTATCTTGCCGCCAATGTGGGGTGGGGTATCTTCAATGCCGTGCGCTATTTCATACTCTCGCTTGACCGTCAGGGATATGAGTCGGTATCGGCTTATCTCCAGAGTTTCTCTGTTGTGGTAGGACAGTTTTTCGGTCCTGTGGCCATGATGGTGGTGTTCTACCTGTCGGGCTACTACAACCGCGTGTTCATGAAGTCGCGTGCGGGAGTAGTGCTGACCACCCTTGGCTCCGCTTTCATTGTGTCGCTCATGGCATTTTTCGGCATGTTGGTCAATGACCTCACCTCCGACCGCATGGTCGATTATAATCTGGTGGGAGTACTGTTCTTCGTGCTGTTTTTCTCCATATTCATTCCCCGCTGGATTCTGACGCGTCACACGTCGGCACGTATAGTGTCGGGCGAGATATCGTTTCCGACCCTCGTTGTCGGCACTTCCGATGACAGTCCGGCTATGGAGCAGCGTATCGCCTCCCTTCAAGGCAGCCGTGGATTCAGGATCGTGGGCTATGTCAATGCCGGTAAGCACCGCATATCCCCTATGGGTGTGGAAAGTTGCACGATGGATGAGATACGTGATATATGCGCTCGTCATCATGTGGAGAATATTGTGCTCATTCCCGAAGAGTCCGACACCGACGCCGATTCCCGTCAACGTCTTATGGAGCTGGTCAACCGGCTCTTTCCCCTTGAATGTGCCATATATATATCGCCCTCTACCGCTCATTTCCTTACGTCGCGTGTGCGTCAGACCGACATCACCAGCGAGCCTCTGATAGACATTTCACGTTCGGATATGTCGGAGAGCACGGTAAACATGAAGCGGGCATCCGATGTGGTCGTGTCGGCTGTGGTGCTTCTGCTGATATCTCCTTTGTTAGCTATACTCGCGCTGATGGTTAAGATGGACTCGCCGGGCCCGGCATTCTACCGGCAGCAGCGTGTAGGGCGGCACAAAAAGATGTTTTACATCAATAAACTGCGCACCATGCGTGTGGATGCCGAGACCTCAGGCCCGTTGCTGTCGTCGGAGAACGATCCGCGAGTGACCCGCGTGGGGCGCGTGCTCCGCAAGTACCGCCTGGACGAGTTGCCGCAGTTCTGGAACGTGCTGAAGGGTGAGATGTCGCTCGTAGGGCCACGTCCCGAACGCGAATACTTCCTGAGCCGTATCATAGCCAAGGCACCGTATTATGTACTGCTGCTGCAGGTGCGCCCCGGTATCACATCGTGGGGCATGGTGAAGTACGGCTATGCCGATAATGTTGATGGAATGATAGAACGGTCGCGCTACGACCTTCTTTATCTCGAGAATATATCTTTCACGGTGGATATGAAGATACTCTTCCATACCGTTCACACTGTCGTGACCGGTAAGGGAGTGTAAACGTACTCAACGTACTCTTAGAATCTACAGACTATATATGAATATGAATCTTACTGCCGAATTGTCACGCCGCTGGAATACCTGGTGGAAGGCTTTGGTGCTGTGGAGAGAGAAGCATATCAGCGAGAAGACCTTCGTGATCTTCCTCTCGCTGCTTGTGGGCATCTTCGGAGGCTTTGCGGCAGTGATACTCAAATGGCTTATCAACGCCATCTCCTCGATGCTGACCTCCCATATAGCTATTGACGAGGGAAGCTATCTGTATCTTGTATATCCGATGGTGGGTATACTCATCACCATGCTGTACGTCAAGTATGTGGTGCGCGACAATATCTCCCACGGTGTCACCAAGGTGCTATATGCCATTTCGCAGAACAAGAGCCGCCTTAAGGTGCACAATATTTACACGAGCCTTGTAGCCAGTTCGATAACCATCGGCTTCGGTGGTTCTGTCGGTGCCGAGGGCCCTATAGTATATACCGGCGCGGCCATCGGTTCAAACTTGGGTCAGGCATTCCGTATGTCGCCGCGCGTGCTTATGATTATGGTCGGTTGCGGTGCCGCAGCGGGCATAGCGGGTATCTTCAAGGCCCCTATCGCGGGTATGCTGTTTACGCTCGAGGTGCTGATGATTGACCTCACTACGGTGTCGGTGATGCCGCTCATGATATCCTCCATCACTGCTGCTGTGGTGTCGTACTGCTACACCGGCTACGACGCGGAGTTCTTCTTCGTACAGAGCGAGGGATACGTCACGGGCCGCATACCCTATACCGTACTTCTCGGTATATTCTGCGGACTGGTGTCGCTCTACTTTACCAAGGTGATGAATATGATGGAGAACCTCTTCAGCCGCATATCCAACCCGTGGATAAAGGTGACGTTCGGAGGCTCTCTGCTTGCGTCGCTTATATTCCTGTTCCCGCCGCTCTATGGCGAGGGCTACCATTCGATACTCCGTCTGCTGAGCGGTGACGTCATGGGTATACTTGACGGCTCGATTTTCTACAACGACCGCGGTCAGGTGTGGTTCCTATTGCTGTTCGTGGGTCTTATCATTCTGACAAAAGCTTTCGCCACCTCGGCCACTAACGGCGCCGGAGGTGTGGGCGGTACTTTCGCCCCCTCGCTTTATGTGGGGTGTATGGCGGGCTTCTTCTTCGCCTATCTGCTCAATCATCTTTTCGGGCTCGACCTGTCTGTAAAGAACTTCGCTCTCATGGGTATGGCGGGTGTAATGTCGGGAGTCATGCACGCACCGCTCATGGGCATCTTCCTCACGGCCGAGCTTACCGGCGGTTACTCACTGTTTCTGCCGCTGCTCATCACGTCTACCATCTCGTACGGCACTATCAAACTCTTTCTGCCTTACAGCATCTACGCCATGCGTCTGGCGCAGAGAGGCGAATTGCTTACTCATCACAAGGATAAGGCTGTGCTGACACTGCTAAAGATAGACAACGTCATCGAAACGGAATTCAAGACCGTGAGTCCCGAAATGAGCCTCAAGGAGATGGTGGAGGTCATATCGCAGTCCAACCGCAATCTCTTCCCCGTACTTGACTCGTCGGGTAAACTGCTCGGCATAGTGCTTCTTGACGAGATACGCAATATCATGTTCCGCCCTGACCTCTATCGCCGTATGCACGTGGTGGAGTTTATGAGCTCGCCCCCCGCGATGATTGAGATAGGGGAGAGCATGGAGGCCGTGATGAAGCGTTTTGACGATACAGGTGCCTGGAATCTCCCCGTGGTGGAGCAGGGGCGTTATGTTGGCTTCGTAAGTAAGTCAAAGATATTTAACTCCTATCGCCGTGTGCTCCGTCACTACTCCGAGGACTGATGTTGTATAAATCTTTCAGACTTATCCATGACTCAAGATATAAGAATAGAGGAATTTAACTATGAGCTGCCGGATGAACGCATAGCCCGCTTCCCGTTGGCTGAGAGAGATATGTGCCGCCTGCTGCTGCGCAAGCCCGACGGGTCGCTGTCGACTCATGTGTTCAAGGAGCTTCCGTCACTTCTGCCCGGCGACACGATGCTGGTGTATAACAATACGAAGGTTATCAATGCCCGTCTGCGCTTCTATAAGGAGAACAACGAGGGGCATCAGGGAGCGCTTATAGAAGTGTTCTGCCTGGAGCCGCATACACCGCGCGATTATGCCCGCAACTTTGAGCGTGAGGGTGATGAGGGCTGTTCATGGATATGCTTTGTTGGTAATTCCAAGCGATGGAAGGATGCACCTCTGTATCTTGACGTCAATGTGGCCGGACGTGCCGTGAGACTAAAGGCTGAACGCACGGGCCGTCAGGGCAATGCCTCCATCGTGTCATTCACCTGGACTCCCGGTGATGTGACCTTCTCGCAGATTATCGAAGCAGCCGGAGAGATACCCATACCTCCCTACCTCAACCGCTCGTCAGAGAAGTCAGATGAGGATGATTATCAGACAGTGTATTCCCATATCGAAGGGTCGGTGGCCGCGCCCACTGCCGGACTTCACTTCCCTCCGCAGGTGCTTGAGGAGATTGATTCACTCGGCATACCGCGGCGCGAGCTGACACTCCATGTCGGCGCAGGCACGTTTCAGCCTGTCAAGAGCGACACGATAGGGGAGCATGAGATGCACAGCGAGTTTATA
>CAZNBC010000031.1:0-10353 GCA_964571125.1 uncultured Bacteroides sp. | reverse complement strand
GGCGTATAGAATCGGTTGAGTGCCAACAGGTAGATGATCTGTCGGTTCATCATCTCCTCGGTGCTGACGATGGAGCGTACTTTGCGGTAAGTGTCCTGCGTCAGGGTGGGGAACTCGATGTCAAAGTCAATATCAGGCTGCGTCATATCTCCTTTTACTATCATTACGGCGTGGACCGGCACATTGGTGCGGTTCAGGTCCTTGTCCTGAAGGAATGACTCGTCAAGGTCAGATAGGTTGGCATTGAGGGCATAGTGGGCCCTGATGTCGAGCTGTGCATTATACGGGTCGCCCTGGAACGATATTGACGAGCCGTCCTGAATGGTGAAATCCTTGATGATGATGTCCTGAAGGGTGAAGTTATAGCTACCCTGAGTAAGGGTATAGGTGCCGAACATGCGTACATCCTCATTGGCCGAATCGTATGTCATGCGCAGGTTGCCGCTGCCTCTTGAGGTGATTCTGTCGCCTCCTACGGGGTCCATGACGAGCGTCACAAGCGCCTGGGGATTTACGTCGACCTGAAAGTCCATCTTGTACACCGAGGGTTTGTCGGTGTTCATGTTGGCTATGCGGTCGCGGAGCTGACGCACGATTTCGGGTGTGGGGTCGGCCATGCGTATCGAATCCTTCTTCGCTTTGTCGCGGTCACGGAAGGTGATGAACGTGTAGTCATTGGCCTGCTCGGTGTCGGTAAGCACAAAAGTGAATGTCGAGTTGGGAGCCGTGGACACATTCACGCCTATGTCTATCTGTCCTGGGACACCGTTGACGCTCACATTGCCGTTGGCGAACACGCGCCCATACCAGGGATGCTCGATGTTTTCCTTCACATCATAGGCCAGCATCTCGCGCAAATCGGTAATGGCGAAGTGAAATGCCGGCTCCTTGAAGCATTTGTGAGTCACCCATCCGTTGAGTTTGCCGGTGTGTCCGTAACTGTCCCTGAGAGTGATATCCTCCAGGTTGATACGTCCGGGTGTAAGGTGGATGGAGTCCGTAGCCCAGTATGTGGTGCCAGTAAATCCTAATTTCAGGCTCACATCCTCGGCGAAGATGTCACCTACCATATCTATGAACTTGAAGCTACCCCACAGGCGTGCCTTGCCCGAGGCATAGCCGTTGATATCTTCGGCGAATGCTGACATGAAGGGACGCAGGAAACCTACCTGTATGCGGTCGGCGTCGAAGTGGAAGTCAAGCGAATCGGCCATAGGCATTATCCGGCCGTCGATATACGAATGATGACCGTTTGCCTGCGATATGTCGGCCTTTATGGCCACGGCTTTTCGTACGGCGTCCCAATTTGACTGTATATCGGCGTCGCCCATGAGTGAGAGATTGTATTTCAGGCCGTCGACATGCAGGAGGGGAGTGTAGAGGTGAGGTTGCTGCGTGAATACCGATGAGGCGTAGAATGTTCCCGTGGCCACTCCTCCGAATTTGACATTATTGATGTCAAGTGTCTCGAAGATATAGTCAAGGTTTACGTTGCTCAGGCGAAGTGTCAGACTGTCATCGGGAGCTGCCGAGGCTGTACCGTTAAGGGTGATGAACTGATTGTCGTGGCCCACGTTGAAGCCCTTGACATCAATACGTCCCGGGGTGAAGTTGATGGCTGCAGATGAGATATTCCACACGGTATCGTTGAATACCAATTCACCGGGATTGAGGCGTATGCCGGCGGAGATTGGTGCTGAATCGTCGGGACGGATGAAATCGGCGCTTATGCTTATCTGTCCGTTGAAGTTTCTGTCGCGGTCAACCACAAAGTCTATTCCGGTGTCAAGATGATTATTACTTCCGACAGCCTTGACACCCAGTATCACTTTACCTTTCTTTGTGGGGTAGATTGTGGATAGGGTCATGGCGGCGCGGCGGTCAACCGAGAGGTTGAGGCGCGTTTCTTCGATAAGTTTATCCTTCTGCTTGAGATATGGCGCGTCAAGAGTCAGGAGTGCGCGTCCCGTCTTTTGGTCAAGCAGTCCGGTGATGTCAACGTCATAGATGACCTCTATGGGCAATTTGATGAGTGACGCCAAAGGAGAAGTATCCTTTACGGTGATGCTGAAGTGGATGTTGTTTAGGTCATCATCATCGTTGACCGTTAGCTCTTTAGGAGTGATGAGCGCGGGCATTACCTCAGCGGCAATGTTTCTCACGAATGTAGGCAGCGACTGCCAGTGGAAATTTCCCGAAAGCCACGCGTCGGCAATGTCTGATGACAGCGTTATTTCCGACGTGCGGTCCTGCACATTGGCCTGAATAGCCAGGTCGCGGATATGCAATCCGTCATCGTCAGGAGTCGCGTAACTGATATTACTGAACGTAAGCTGTCCTGTGAGGTGGTTGATGTCGCTACCGCTGATTTGTCCGTCACCCGTGAGCGACAGTGTGTGGTGGGGGTGTGACGATGTGAGGTTGAGGGTATTGGGATTGATATTTCGTGCGTCGATGACAAAGTTGAGCTGCGGAGAGCTTGTTGACAGATTTGCCTGACCCGACATCATGAGGCTTACCGCCGGATTGTCAAGTGCTATATGGCCGTCAATCATCTCTCCCTCTTTACTCAGTCCGGCAGTGAGGTCGGTGTAAGTATGTCCCTTGTAATCTATTGAGGGAATGAAAAGTGAAGCGGATGACAGCTCCGGCTTCTTGCCGCGTGAGAAGTGCATGTCACCCTCGGCCGACAGCGAGGCGTAGCCGAACTGCGCGAGTCCCTGGGCCTGATCGCGGAACAGCTCTCCAAGGTTGAACTCTTCCATCTCTACTTCGGAGTGGAGGTTATATCCGGAACCGGTCTTGAGATACCGGGCGGCAACATCAATATCCCCCTCGTCTACTGACAGGGTGGCGATAAGGTCACCCTTTGACGGAGTGCCGTTCACGGATGCCTTGACGGCTATGTTTCCGGCATTGCTGATTATGCCCGTCACCGTGGGGGAGAGGCCCTTGGACTGAGGGGCAATCAGTGAGGGGAGAGCCATAGCCATGTCGTGTGAGCATCCGGCGCTGATGTTATCGGCGTCGACACTGAGTCCGCTCCGGTTCGTCAACATTCCGACTACCTCGGCATCCTCTACGGCCACCCACCAAGCTTCATCTCTTTCAGCGAAATTTATACGGTTGATAGCCAATGAGTCAGGCGTGCCTGCAATATCTATGCCCACAAAGATGGGCGATTTGAACTCGCCGAGTTTGGGCACAAAGGCCATGAGATCCGATGGAGTGACGTAGCTTCCGTTGCGGGTTACGACTCCAAGGCGTGCTGTCTCTGGATGCTTATTGAGCGAATCCAATGACTGGTATTCCACCCACAGATTGTCAAACGCCAGAGAGGTCTCGGGAAGCTCTATCTTAAGGGTTTTGAGAGTGCAGTCGGTGGAGCGCAGAGCCGCGTCGGTCGAAAGATTCTCAAGCCTGAATCCCGATGCTTCGCTGAAAGCAAGTCGGCGGAGGTTGACCTCAATATCCTCATTGCTGAGGCGCGGTATCATCAGGTCCGCTCTGAGAGATGAGACTTGGATATGCGACGGGTCGAAACGGTCGGTCATCCGGGGACGGTCGTTGACATCATACGTAAACGACGACTTGCGTATGAGCACCGTATTGATTTCGAGGTCAAACTTAGTCGGAGGCTTATTCTTATCCTTTGGCTGCAGGGCATCGATAATGGGCTGTATATTGAGCGGCGCGTTGATGCTGTCGCGCCACAGATGCCCTTCCAGGCCTATGATTTCGGTATAGTCTATCACTATACGTGAGCGGAAAACGAGATTGCTCAGGCTTATACCGGCCCCGAGTCGCTGTATCTTCGCCACGGTGTCGCCCGGTTGCGTCACAAGAGTCACACGCTTGAGTGTCACTCGGTTGAACGGGCTTAGCAGCACTTCGTCAATGCCTATCTCAGCGCCTAAAAGTTTTGAAAGTTCCTCACTCGCAACGTCCTTGACCTTGTTTTGCACCGACGGCAGGGTGAATCCGACGTATGCCACCGCCGGCAGGAGAATGGCCAGCAGTATCACGGTCACGATGATGAGCCGTAACACATTGTAAATCCATCTTATCGGTGAGGATATTGACATCGGCGATTCGGAAATTTTACAGCGGTTGGGTTACTTCATAGGTTATACCGGGTCGACATCATAGTAAATCACGGCCCCTTTGGCGGCAGGATGTGATGAGGCATGCAGCTCCTCAAATACCGAGCGGAGTATCTCCTTGACTTTCTTCATCGAGGCGTTGAGTTCGACCTTAAGCATGATTTTGCGTATGTACAGCGATTGCACGCGGCTCACGGCGGGTTCCTCGGGACCGAAGACGCGATTGCCGAACAGCTCTCTCAGACGACGCCCGTAGAGCAAGCCGAGGTCATTGACATGCTCTATGTCGCGGTGCTTGAGGTAGATGTTTATAATGCGGGTAAACGGCGGATAGCTGTATCTGTGTCGTTCACTCAGTTCCGACTGATAATAGCTTTCGTAGTCGTGTGCCGCAGCGAACTTATAGATTCTTTCCTCGGGTTGGCGCGTCTGTATGATGACGTGCCCCGGGGTATCGCGTCTTCCGGCTCTTCCCGCCACCTGTTCTATCATATTGAAGGTGCGTTCCGCCGAACGGAAGTCGGGCTGATTGAGCATGGCGTCGGCATTGATTATGCCTACCATCGTCACCCCCTCGAAATCAAGCCCCTTGGTGACCATCTGGGTGCCTACAAGTATCTGCGACTTGCGGTTGGAGAAGTCGTTGATGAGATTCTGGTAGCCGTCCTTGTTGCGGGTGGTGTCAAGGTCCATGCGCGACACCGCGATGTTGGGGAAGGTGTTTTCGACCTCCTGCTCTATGCGCTCCGTGCCGTAGCCTATCACTTCCACCTCGGGCTGCTTGCAGGCCGGACATATTGTGGGCAGTGGGTAAGGTGTGCCGCAGTAGTGGCATACCAATCGGTCGATGCGTTTATGATAGGTCAGCGCCACGTCACAATAATTGCATTTGGGCACCCATGCGCACTGCTTGCATGTAACCATCGGGGCAAATCCCCTGCGGTTGAGAAACAGTATGGCTTGTTTGCCGTCGGCCACGGCATCCCTCACACACTGTGCCGTGCGTGTGGCGAACGGGCCTTCAAGCTCCTTTTTCTTACGGGCGAGGGTCATGTCTACGATTTCCACCTCGGGTAGTACCGAGCCGGCATAACGCTCCGAAAGGGTGACATGACCGTATTTACCCTCACGTGCTTTATACGATGTCTCAATGGATGGTGTGGCGCTGCCGAGAAGTGTTTTGGCGCCGTGCATCTTTGCCAGCACGATGGCCACGTCGCGTCCGTTATATCGCGGAGCCGGGTCGGCCTGCTTGTAGCTTGATTCATGTTCCTCGTCTACGATTACCAGTCCGAGCGACGAGAAGGGGAGGAACACGGCCGAGCGGGGGCCGATGATGACTTTCGGCTCGGATGAGTGGAGCAGCGATTTCCAGATGTCGACACGCTCGTTGTCGGAGAATTTCGAATGATATACCACAACCTTGTCGCCGAACACTTGATAAAGCCTGTCGGTAAGCTGAGTTGTAAGCGCTATCTCGGGCACAAGCAGCAGGGCTTGCTTCCCTTTTGATAGCACATAATCCATCAGATGGATGTACAGCTCGGTTTTTCCGCTTGAGGTCACGCCGTGGAGCAGGGTTACATCCTTCTCAATCCATGAGCGGTGTATGCTGTCAAGTGCTTTCTGCTGAGCCTCCGAGAGTGTGGGTAAGGTGCCTCGGCACAAGTCTGTTGGCTTGAAACGGTTAATTTCGCGTTTGACTATAGAAATCAATCCCTTCTGTTGCAGCTGCGAGATAATTGGTGCGCTCACGCCGCTCCGTTCCATAAGTGCCTTGCGGGTCACTTCGGTCGGGGTAGCTCCCTTGCGCATGGCTCCCGACATCTCAAGCAATGCCAGATAGGCCCGCTCCTGCTTGGGTGCTCCTTTCAGCATGGCGAATGCCGCGCTGACGGCTCCCTCGGCAACGTATTCGGGATTGACCGCTACGTACACTTCCTTGCGGGAGGTGTATTTCTCGACCAGTCTTTCGGAGATGAATACAGCCCCGCGCTCAAGAAGCGCAGAGGCGGTGACTCCCACATTTTTAAGTCCGGTAGCTTTCTCTATATCAGCTACTTTCATTTTGGTGCCCTTATGTATAAGGGTTTGATATATCATTAGCTCGCGGTCGGTGAGACGTTTGGATGCATCCTCCTCGAAGTCACTTTGCGCTTCGATGAAGGTTTCGCTCTCAATTTTTAACCCTGTGGGAACAGCAGCTCTATATACATCTCCTATTGAGCATAAATAGTACTCTGCAATCCATTCCCAAAGGTTAATCTGTGGCCTGCGCACTATAGGGTCAGGATCAAGCACCTGCGTCAGAGGCTTTACTTCATAGGGTTTGGGAGGGTCGGAGGGATAGACCACCTGAACTATACCGGTATAATATTTCTTGCGACCAAACTGCACGATGACTCTGCTTCCGGCCTTTACTGCGGGAAGAAGTTCCTCCGGCACCGTATAGGTGAATGTGCCGGGCAGGGGCAGGGGCAGAATCACATCGGCGTACATCAGAGCAGTCCCTTGTCTTTCAGTGAGAAGTATCTCCACAGGGGAGCCGCCATCAGCGCCTGTTTTATCTCGTCGTTGACCAGCATCTGCCACACCTCTTCCTCGGTGAAGAGGCGCACGGCAATATCCTCCGTGTCATCAAGATGGCGCGACCCCGACTGCTCCACACCTGTGGCAAGAAAGCAGTGGGTGAGATTGTTCGTGACACTCGGATTGCCCGATATGACGCACATTTCGGTCCATTCGCCACCGGTATACCCTGTTTCTTCATAGAGCTCACGCCGGGCGGCTTCCAGAGGCTCCTCGCCATCCTCAACCACTCCCGCGCATATCTCTGTGCCTACTTCGCCGAGGCCGTGACGATACTGCCGCTCCATAACGAAAAGTCCATCTTTCGTGATGGCTATGACATTAATCCATGTGGGGTACTCCAGAATATAAAATTCCGGATTAACCGCACCGTTAGGCAGCCGCACGGTGTCACGGCGGGCTGTCAGCCAGGGACGGCGGAACAGGTATTCACTGCTTATGGTTTCCCATTTCCGGGGGTCTGTATTTTCTGACATATATGTCGGTGGTCTTTTAAACCTACAAAATTACCACTTTCTCCTGACATGTCGGGATGCCTCCCTGATAAAAAATGTGGCAGGGTAACTTAGTGGCTACTTAAAGGAACCCTCACGGGAACAAAAAGCTCTTCTATCGTATTATATTAGTATACATACAGATGACACTATGATTCATACATTATGCGATAATAACGGATGTGAAACCCTTCACTGCCACCTTAAGGCCGTGTGCGTGTTTATCACTCACTACACTACGGCTCTTGTGGCCTGTGGTGCTACGACCAAACGCATAACGGCCAACGTGTTACGCATAGCCCACAGCTTTGACACGGAGGTGGATGTCACTATCCTCACCGGCCACGTGATGATTACGGTGCGCGATTGCGATGACACTCATTCCTACACTCTTACCCGCCGCATCCCCGATGCTCCTATTGATTTCGCTCTCAACTCTATGCTCAGCCGTCTGAGCTGGCGCATTGCCGACAAGAAGCTCTCGCTCCATGACTCGTGCAAGTTGCTTGATGCCATCCTCCGTCGTAAACGCCTTAACATGCTGGTAGTTACGCTCCTCGCCTCCATTGCCAACGCCTCTTTCTGCCGTCTGTTCGGCGGCGACTGGCAGTCGATGGCAGTAGTGTTCTTCTCCACGGCAATAGCGTTCCGCCTTAAGCAGATTCTTTCTTCGAGCGGGCATATCAATGTCTATGCCGCCACATTCTTGAGCGCAACCGTAGCGGCGCTTCTCTCCTGTTCGGCCCTTATCTTCGGGTGGGGCAATACGGCGCAGACGGCCCTCGCCACGAGTGTGCTTTTCCTCGTGCCGGGTGTGCCGTTTATCAATGGTCTTAGCGACATGATGACAGGGCATTACACGTGCTCTCTTGGGCGCCTGACGCGTGCGGTAATGCTTACGGTATGTCTTACCGGTGGCCTTATGGTGGCCATGTTTTGTATGAATATCAATATGCTTTAGACTATGGATATGATAATGGATTTGATACTTGACGGCTTGTTCGCTGCCCTGGCTTCCATCGGCTTCGGCGCCATAAGCAATATACCTGTAAGGAGTTTTACGGGATGCGCCATTCCTGCGGCCATAGGTCACATGTCGCGTTACTTGCTGATTAATCTGCTGGCCTGCAATTTCATTCTCGCTACGTTTTGCGGCGCTTTTGCAGGCGGACTCATAGCTGTTTGGCTGTCAAAGTATTATAAGTGCCCCGCTGAAACGCTTTCCATTCCGGCCATGCTCCCCATGATACCGGGTATGTATGCCTACCATGCTGTCCAGGCGCTTGTACTTGCGTTCTCGCATACTCCCGGCAAGGAATTTATCCATTATTTCACCCTCTTCAATTACAATGCCGGAGTATGTACCCTCGCAATGTTCGGTATCGTAGCCGGAGTGCTCTTCCCGATTTTCATCTTTAACCGCAGGGCATTCACCGCCACCCGCATCCTCGATGACTGATTAGCGGATGTCAATGTGTCAATGTGTAAACTTTTGGGCCGAATTTTTGGTTTTGAATTAAAAAAGGAGTAATTTTGTGCCGTGATTTTAACGGGCAAACATTCATTCTAATCCCCTAATTTTTCTTTTCCCTCTCCTTAATTTGTCGCTCTCGCCTCGTGTGCCGTATGGCGCAGTTATATGTTGCCCCTCACGTAATTCTCTCCCGCTCAATATTTTATTCCTCTTTTTGATTTTTATTTACGACCTTAAGGCGTAGGCTGATATGTCGGTATGCTGATATATTTTGCCGCCTTATAAACTAAGGTTGATTCCAACACTTTCCTTTCTTACCCTACACCCTGCATTATGTACAATCTTTCCGAGCTACGGGCTATGGATGCTGAACAGCTCCGCGGTATAGCCGAAAACATGGGAATGAAAAAAATAGACACTTCCGATCCTGAGAATCTCGCTTTCAGGATTCTTGATGAACAGGCCGAGCAGTTTGCTGCTACCGAGACTGAACGTCGTCGTAATCAGAAGGATTCGCAGCCGGCACGTGAACCCAAAAAGCGCGGTCGCAAGCCCAAGCAGAAGCCCGAGGCAGCTGCTCCGCAGGATTCTCCCGCCGCACAAACCGTTATAGACCCTGTCATGGACCCCGACCGTATAGAAGAGCAGCCCGAGGCACAGCTTGCTGCCGAGGCCACTGCCGAGGTGCAGCAGCCTAAGCGTCGTGGCCGTAAGTCAAAGGCTCAGAAAGCACTGGAGGCACGTCAGGAAGCTGAGGCGATGGCTGCTGCCAATGAAGCTCAGCCTGCCGACGAGTCTGCCGAACAGCCCGTGCGCGAACGTCGCCGCGGTCGTAAGCCTCAGCAGCCCGCAGCACTTCCCGCCGGTGATGAGGCTATGCTCTCACTTCCTCAGGGTGACACGGCTGATATGCCCCTGCTCACTGATGGAAGCAAGGATACCGAGGGTGTTTCCCGCGAGGAGAACGTTGCGAGCGATAACGCTCCCGAATCGGACGAGCCGACGGGTGATATGCAGCCCCGCCGTCAGGAAGAGCAGGAGGGTAACAATGGTAACGGTCCCCGTGTGTTCCGCCCGCGCAACCAGCAGGGCAGACCTCAGGATCAGCGCCGCGATGACGGATTCGGTTCTTTCTTTCCTCGTTCGGAGGGGCGTCGCTTCACTCCCCGCTCACAGCGTGAACAGGAGGAGGCCGCTGCAGCCGCAGCTGTGGCAGCCGCTACCGCTCCTATAGTTATAGGTGAGCCGTGGCAGGACAAGCACAACAATCAGCAAAATAAAAAGAACAAGAAGAATCGTCAGCAGAACAATCGCCGTATGCAGCCTCAGATGCCTGTATATAATTTCGACGGTATCATCGAGACTGAGGGTCTGCTTGAGATAGTTCCCGAGGGTGTGGGATTCCTCCGTTCGAGCGACTACAACTATCTCGCATCGCCCGATGATGTGCTCGTGACTCAGCAGCAGATTAAGAATTACGGCCTGAAGATGGGCGATGTGGTGCAGTGCACCGTGCGTCCGCCGCTTGAGGGCGAAAAGTACTTCCCCATGTGCTCGGTTATCAGTGTCAACGGCCGTTCTCCGGAGTTCATCCGCGACCGTGTGCCCTTCGAACACCTTACTCCTCTGTTCCCCGATGAGAAGTTTGACCTGACAGGTGGCTCTACCTGCAATCTTTCGACACGTGTGGTAG
>CAZNBC010000030.1:0-10404 GCA_964571125.1 uncultured Bacteroides sp. | reverse complement strand
CTACTCATTCTCAATAAATCATCGGTGGCATTATGCAGGCAATAATCTTAGCAGCAGGTATGGGACGACGGCTCGGAGAGCTGACCCGGCACAACACCAAATGCATGGTAAAAGTCAATGGAGAGCCGCTGATAGACAGGTTGCTCAACCAGTTGGCTCCCCTCGGCCTTGAAAGAGTGGTGATAGTCATCGGCTACGAGGGTGAGAATCTGCGCAACCATATCGGCGACAGATATGCCGGACGTCTTAAGATAGAGTACATCACCAATCCCGTCTACGCCACCACCAACAATATCTACTCTTTGGCTTTGGCCAAGGAGTGCCTGTGCGACGACGATACCCTGCTCATAGAGTCAGATCTCATCTTCGACACACGTATGCTTCAGATGATAATGGCGGACTCGCGTCCCAATGTGGCGCTCGTGGCCCGTTATCAGTCGTGGATGGACGGCACGATGGTGACTATCGACGAGGAAGACAATATCGTCAACTTCGTCCCCAAGAAGGCGTTCAGCTATGCCGATATCGATTCATACTACAAGACCGTAAACATCTATAAGTTCTCGCGCGATTTCTCGCGTGACGTATACGTTCCCTTCCTGGATGCCTACTGCAAGGCGTTGGGTGACAATGAGTATTACGAACAGGTGCTCCGTGTCATCACCTACCTTGACCGTGCTGACCTCAAGGCGCTTCCCATAGGGTCGCTCCCGTGGTATGAGATAGATGACGTGCAGGACCTTGACATCGCCGAGACTATCTTTGCGCCTACCGGCGAGGACCGTCTGCGTCGTATCTACGGCCGCTACGGAGGATTCTGGCGCTTTCCCGGAATGTTGGACTTCTGCTATCTGGTCAACCCCTATTTCCCCACTCCACGAATGCTCGACGAGATGCGTGCCAACTTTGACACTCTGCTCACCGAATACCCCTCGGGCATGCGTGTCAACTCCCTGATAGCCGGCAAGAGCTTCGGTGTGAAGGCCGACCATGTAGTTCCCGGCAATGGTGCGGCAGAGCTTATCAGGAGCCTGATGTATCGTCTCTCGGGTCGGCTTGGAGTCATTTACCCGACATTCGAGGAATACCCCAACCGCTATACTTCCGCCGACCTTGAGGTGTTTCACCCCTCCGGCGATGCCATGCGCTATACGGCCGATGATTTAATGGCCTACTTTGCCGACAAGGATATTTCGGCGCTGTTGCTCATCAATCCCGATAATCCCTCGGGCAACTTCATTCACTTTGACCATCTCCGCCGTCTCATAGACTGGTGTGAGGAGCGTTCCATCCGCCTGATTGTCGACGAATCATTCGTGGATTTTGCCGATGGATATCCTTCCAATACACTTCTGCACGATGAAATCCTTGAGGCTCACCCGTCTTTAGCGGTCATGAAGAGCATCTCCAAGAGTTTCGGTGTACCCGGACTGCGTCTCGGCATCCTTGCTTCGGCAGATACTGAACTTATCAAGGCCATCAAGAGCGACCTTTCGATATGGAATATCAACTCTTTCGCGGAGTTCTTCATGCAGATTTACAACAAGTATGAGTCATTCTACGCTCATGCCTGCCACAAATTCACGGAAGAGCGTGCGCGCTTCAAGGCCGAACTTGACGCCATCCCGGGCCTTGAGGTCTATCTGTCGCAGGCCAATTACTTCATGTGTCGCCTCACCGGAGACATGACCGCGCGTCAGCTTACCGTGGCACTGCTTGAGCGTTACAATATACTCATCAAAGACTGCACCTCGAAGAAAGGCTTCGGCTCTGATGAACGCTACGTACGAATAGCCATACGCGACCGCAACGATAACCATACCCTTGCCGAAGCCCTGCTCAATATCCTTAACCCGTCTGCATGAGCCGAAATCTGGGACATAAGATGGCGAGCGGAGTCCTGTGGGCCACGTTCGACAAGTTCGGCAACCTGGGTATACAGTTCATTGTCAATCTCGTCCTTGCCCGCCTGCTCTATCCCGAGGAATTCGGAGTAGTGGGCATACTGGCCATCTTCATCGCCGTATCCAATACTCTTGTGGAAGGCGGATTCGGCTCTGCACTCATTCAGAAGAAACGTCCTACACAGACCGACTACTCTACCATCCTCTTTTGGAATGTCGGCCTCTCCACGCTGCTCTATCTCATACTCTTTGCCGCAGCTCCCGCTGTCGGTCGCTTTTTTGCGATGCCCGTGCTGTGCGACGTGCTCCGTGGCATTGGTCTCTCGCTCATATTCACCGGTATCACCTCCGTACAGTCCTACCGTCTTCAGAAGCGCCTCGAATTCAATACCCTTGCCGCCACCAATATCATTTCCTCTGTCATCGCGGGATGCACTGCCATGGCGCTCGCCTACAGCGGATGGGGCGTGTGGGCACTCGTAGCCCTGCAGATCATGCACCCTCTTGCGCGCATAGTCATGCTCTATCTCGTCAGCGGCTGGCTCCCGTCGTTGCGCTTCTCGTTCAAGTCTCTCCGCAGCCTCTTCGGCTTCGGGGGGTATCTTCTCGTGGCCAATCTCCTTCAGGAGACCTGCAAGAACATCCAGGGCTTCATCATCGGCAAGCGCTTCTCGGCCACACAGATGGGTTATTTCTCCCAGGCCTATAAGCTTGACAACATCACCAGCTACTCCATTCCTCAGGTGATAGTCCAGGTGATGTTTCCGGTCTATTCATCTATTCAGGACGACCGCAAACGCCTTGCCGCGTTGCTCGAGATGAACGTGCGAGTCATCTCATTTCTGGTTTTTCCGGTGCTTGCGTTGCTCATCTTGTCATCCTCGCCTCTCATTGACTTGCTTTACGGCGCTAAATGGCTTCCGGCCGCGCCGTACTTCCGTATACTTTGCGTGGGCGGCATGTTCGTAGCCCTTCAGAATGTCAACTTCTATGCCGTGGCCTCGCGTGGCAAGAGCAACGTGCTCTTCTGGTGGAGCTTCTACAAATGGGGTATGCTCCTGATATTGCTGCTGCTCGGCAGCCTCGTGGGTATGGACGGCATCATGTGGGCCATGGTCATCAGCAACTTCAACATCTATGTAGTTAACGCCGCCCTGGCCTCACGCCATGTGGGTCTCAGTCTCTTCCGCCAGTTGTCTACGATGCTCACCATCGCGCTTCTATGTGCCTCCTGTCTGGCCGTCAGCCTCGGTTTCATGGAGTGGTGCGGACTCTATTGGTGGGGTGGAGCACTCCTTTTTGTGGCGCTCTACGTAGCCCTCGCCTTTGGCGTGCGTCTCAAAGCCATAGGTGAAGTCAGGGAAATACTTACGGCTCTGCGCCATCGTAAGTAAGGGATATTTTCACACACTACATCGCGGGATTATTTGTGCTGCAAAATGGCGGATTCGTCATGCGATCCCTCCGACCGCAGTCTAATTTTGCGGGAAAACGATAACAATTAACCATTTTTTCAAAAACGTTTTCTCCAGATACGACTGCTCATGGCCGACATATCTTTCACTCCAGCTACCCCAACCAACGGTGTGACACGTTGTACCAATCTTCGCACATCGCTCTCAAGCAGTTCACTCATACAGGCTTCTCAGGCCACACACCACATTGACGGCGGCTGGACTCCGCTCCTGACCCTTGACAGTGACGGAGACAAGATACTCTTGGCCCGCGACCGTCAGATAGGGGTGCTGTCAGGCTCCACCGTCACCTTGGTGGGTACCGCCTCGTCACCCGTCACTTGCGCTCTGTCCGATTCCTCGACTCTCATCACAGTCATGACCAAGGGAGGTCCCGAATACCTTGCCTTAACCTCCGGGAGCAATGACAACGCCGATGGATATACTTGGCTCGGATCCAAGCCTGACTTTCCCGAAGTAAGGTTTTCGGCCGAGATGAGGGGCACGCTCTCAGTTCCGGTCCCTGCCCATACGTTTACTTCTATTGACCTGTCAGGCGAAGTCCCTGCGATAGGCCATGATGAGGTAGAGGCTTATTCATCACGGCTTACCGACACCTATAGCGAGCTATCGGCTATGGCCACCGCCGGTGGTGTGTGGGTACAGCCCGTGATGGTGCGCGCTTTCTACATTGACAGTGCGGGTAAAGTGATACACGCCTGTGCGCCCGTCATCGTCGGGCCTACCCGGGGATGGCAGGGAGTGGGAGTAACCACCGTCGGCCTTACCCGTCACAGTGACACCTCGGCTACTGTCAACGCATGGAAGATGGAGCTGCAGTCCTATGTAATCAATATGCAGACTCGTCTTAATGCCCTCCCGTCACCGTGGCAACAGATGATAGCCAGGATTGTAGTTTGTGTCAGTCCCCAGCTTCACCCTTTCAGTTGCTCCGCTTCCTCCCTGATGGCCTGGCGTATCAATAATCCCCGTGGGGCCAATCCCACTATTGCTATCGCTATGCCGGAGGCCACATCCAACTTCGCGTCGCTTGACCGGTGGCGCCTCAGTGAAGTGGCAGCGATGACGGCACGTATGCTCCTCAGCCGTCCCGAAGAGATGTATAGCGAGGACTATTACAGTACTTTTCAAACCGGTGAACACATCCTCACACCTCTTCGCCGTGTCACTCCCCGTGAGGAGAGGACGCGCCTCGAATCCTTCTTGAAGAAGTCCCGTGCTGCGGTTGACATGCGTATGGCCGAACTTAGCTATCCTCACCGTTTCTCAGCATCCTGCGGACAGCAGGCGGGAGTGTGGCAGATGTGGGGTAATCTTACACCCCGCCTTTACTCCGGGCTGCGTCCGTGCGACTTCGGGGTGAGCGATGATGACGTTGCCGATAGAGGCTTCTCGGTAGTATGCGTCAGCGACACGGATGGCAAACGTCACATACTTTCCGCCTCCTCGTCAATGCCTCGGTTAATATCACCGATGCTGCTTTATCCCCACACCGGAGCCATGACGTTAATCCTGAGCATGACGAACGCTGCCGGAGCCATATTGAGCCGTGAATTTGAATTGTGTCCCGTGCCCGGCACCTCATGGAGCGTAGCGCTCAACGCCAATCTGGCCGCTATAAATCCCGATACCTTTCCTACGACCTCCTCTTCGTCTACCACACTCTTTCCTGTCGCCGGGTCGGGGGCGATGGCTCCGCGCGAGGATGCCGTCACCGTTACAGCCCGCAGATCATGGACTGCGCCTCTGTCGAACACCACCTGTAGCCACGGCTCCGTCACCACATTCACTCCCGGTTCTCGTACGGGCACCATACCTGACTCCTCCAAAACGCGTACCTATATCTTTGCCACATCGGGAATATACACCGCGTCCATAACCTCACGCGGCATCATTGACAGTCCCCATAGGATAGACATACGCCCGATACTATCCCCCTCCCACGTGGCCTACACCCCTGACGGAGTATACGCTGCCGGAGCCTCGGAACTGGTGCGTGTACACGGCAATAGGTCCGTGACCGTGTTGCGCGACTTCCATCCCGGAGCTATCGCATGGCATCCGACATTCAACGAGCTTTGGCATACCGACCGTCTCGGTAACATGCGGTTCCTGTCTCTTCCGTCAATGTGCGATTCCACCCTCTCGATGCCGTATCAGCCCATACGGCTCACCACCCTTGGTTCGAAGCTGTGGATTACAGGAAATGACACCATGACGCAGGCTCCCGACCGCGAGAATCCGGTGCCCGATGACTTGCCCATTGAGTGGGAGGGACATCACTATTACACGCAATCCACTCTTCCCACACGACTAACCATAGAGATGAGCGCCGATAACTTCACGGGCGATATCGAGCTGTCCATCGACTGGGGAGGTACCGTGTTCCCTATCATGACGCTCACCGTTGACGGCCCTGTCGACTCGCCCATATCGCAGCCCCTGTTCCTCCCGAGCGACCCCTGGAACCGCCTCATGACCCGTCCTTACTTCATCCTGCGCATCCACGGCAGCGCCACAGCCCTCCGCCTCCGCTCATTCCATCTTGAATAAAAAAGGCGATGCGTCAAAATGCGACACATCACCTTATGGGGTTGGGCGTTAAGGGCCACTAAAGGTTTACGACCACCGACGCCGGATAGAGTCGCAGAGGGTCGTAATACTCCTCGCAACTGCGGCGTAGGTCTTCCATATTCGGGCGCAACTTGCCTTTAAATTTCTTCTGACCGTTGACTATCACCGTCACCGGCTTGCTGAAGTCCACCATATTCTCGTCAAGGAACACACGCACCGCACCCTTTTCGGCGGGAGTGTACGTGCGGTTAAACTTCAGCTCTATGCCCCAGCGAGGGTCAAGCTCCGTACACTCGTAGTTCACGAGATTGACGTTGAGGTTCACCACATTGTCAAGTATCTCCATGTCGTAGCGTGTGCGTGCCGATTCGTCGTCATTCGACCGCTCTATGACCTGAAGGTTGCCGAACCCCGAGCGATAGCGTCCGTCCATCTCGAAATTCTCCCATGTCAGGCGCTTGGGCGATGTCACCCTGTGGTGAGTCGACAGCCACGAGGGTGTCGGAGCATAGTCTATATGATGTCCGCGCTCAGGTATCAGCTCCACCCAGTGCTCATACTCTCCCTCGCCCGCCAGAGCGGCTATCGAGTCAAGTGCGGCGGCAGTATAGCCTGTCAGGCGGTCACGGTAGAAGCCGTAGTCCTCCTTTCCCGTGCGCAGCGAGAAGGGGGTGTTGCGCAGATTCTCCACCGGAGCGTTTTTCAGCGGCTCACCTCCGGCCATCGGGCCTGCAGCGGCAAGATAGTCGGCATAGAACGACGCCAGGCGCTGACTGCCGTATCCGCCCTCCGAAATGCCGTAGAGATATATGCGCGCGGGGTCTATCTTACCCGAGGCGAGGGCGGCGCGCAGCAATCTCTCGACGAACCATTGCTTCGACTTCTGATACCAGCGGTAATACTCCCCCTCGTTGGGTATCTGAGGTATGAAGAATGCCGCCGGGGCCACGTCAAACCGCTGCGCCAGGATTGTGCCCGTCTTCCATTCATGGTCACGCGGACCCGAGCCGTGGAGATAGATATACAGGGGATAACCCTCTGCGGGCGCCTCACCCTTGGCGGCGTAGTGGAAGTTGAGGTTGGCATTGGGTTCGAGCGTATCGGGTATGACCCACAGCAGCGAGTCGGGTGCGGCGAGATCCGAGAGGGCCGGCAGCACGTTCTCCGAAGCGTTGGCTGCCACCCATTCCTGCCATACCTTGGCGCGGGCCTCGGGCAGCTCATTGAGTTTCAGTGCCTTACCCTTGGCCTCCGACGGCAGGGCGCAGCCCACGGTCAGTACGAGGGCTGCCACGGTATGAAGCAGATAGTTGAGTCGTATGTTCATTGTGCTATGATTTGTTCATTGTGCTATGATTTGAGGTTATGGTATTGCGTGGGGCGGTTACGCCAGTGCCTTCACGGCCTCGGTGATGCGGCCCAGGGCTTTGCGCAGATCCTCCTCCGACGCGGCGTAGCTCAGGCGGATATATCCGTCCATGCAGAACGACGCACCGTCCACCGTAGCTACATGCGCTTCCTCAAGCAGATACATCACCACGTCGTGCGACGACTCGAGCACCTTTCCTCCGGGAGTCTTCTTGCCTAACAGGCGGGTCACGCGCGGAAACAGGTAGAAGGCTCCGTCGGGACACTCAACCTCCCATCCGGGAATCTCCTTTGCCAGCTCCACCACCAGGTCGCGGCGCTTGCGGAACTCCTCGCACATCTTCTTCACGCAGCTCTGGTCGCCGCGATAGGCTCCCTCGGCTGCTTTCTGAGCTATCGATGAGGTGCCCGAAGTGTACTGCCCCTGCAGCTTGGTCACGGCCTTGGCCACCTCTATCGGCGCGGCTATGAAGCCTATGCGCCAGCCGGTCATGGCATAAGCCTTCGACACACCGTTCACCACCACCGTGCGGTCGGCTATCTCGCGGAAGCTGCCAAGCGACGTATACGAGGGGGTGTAATTGATATGCTGATATATCTCGTCGGCCAGCACCACCACCTCGGGGAATTCGGCCAGCACCTTTACCAGTGCCTCAAGCTCCTCGCGCGAATACACGGCGCCCGAGGGATTGGAGGGGCTGCAGAGAAGCACCATGCGAGTGCGCGGAGTGATGGCCGCGCGCAGCTGCTCGGGAGTTATCTTGAAATTCTGCTCCAGGGGGGCGGGCACAAGCACGCTCTTGCCCTCGGCAAGCTTCACCATCTCCACATAGCTCACCCATGCCGGAGTAGGTATCACCACCTCGTCGCCGGGATTGATTATGGCCAGTATCGTGTTGCACAGCGCCTGCTTGGCACCCGTGCCCACCACAATCTGCTCGGGCAGATACTCCACCCCGTTGGTGGCATACAGATTGTCCGCTATGGCCTTGCGCAGCGACATATAGCCCGGCACCGGCGAATAGTGGGTGAAATTCTCGTCAATAGCCTTCTTGGCCGCCTCCTTAATATATTCGGGGGTGTCGAAGTCAGGCTCGCCTACTGCGAGGCTTATCACGTCAATGCCCTGCTCACGCAGTTCGGCACTCTTCTGAGCCATAGCCAAAGTGGCTGCTGAGGCCAGGTTCTGCACTCGGGTCGAAATGGTTATCATATATCGGATGGTGTTATGGATTCTTTATTATATAATGGAGTAGAATTACTTGTCGGGGGTGTCTATCTCGGCAAACATAGCCATATCCTCGTCTATGCGGTTGCCCACGGTGGTCAGCATATCGCCCACGAGCGCTCCGCCCACACCTCCGCGCAGCAGGCGGCGGTTGCTCTGCGGCGACAGGCGTATGCGCCCTCCCGCAAATCTCAGCGTAGCCTTCGGGGCCACGAGCTTCATCAGCGCCACACTGCGCTCTATCTCCTCCTCGCTTATCAGCGGAGTGTTCTCCAGGGGAGTGCCCTTTACGGGCGTAAGTATATTCACCGGTATCGACACCGCTCCGGCGTCACGTGCCTCGGCGGCCAGTGTGAGGCGTTGGCGCATATTCTCGCCCATGCCTATTATACCGCCGCTGCACACCTCCATGCCCGCCTCGCGCGCGGCCGCTATGGTGCGCAACTTGTCGTCGTGGCTGTGGGTGCTGCACAGTGTCGGGAAGAAGTCCGACGCGGTCTCCAGATTGCAGTGATAGCGCTTCACGCCCGCGGCCCTCAGCGCCTTCATCTCCTCGGGCCCGAGCAGCCCCATCGAGGCGCACATGCTCAGCCGTCCCTGCGACTCCCGCTCTATCGTGCGGAACATCTCGCAGAAGTGCTCCAGGTCTTTTCCCGTCACGCGGCGTCCGCTCGTCACCAGTGAGAAGCGTCCCACCCCTTTCGAGGTATTGAGCCGCACGGCCTTCACCAGGTCCTCCTCGGGTATCGACTCATACTCCTCCACACCCGTGGCGTGGTGGCGCGACTGGGCACACCACTTGCAGTCCTCGCCGCAGCGACCCGAGCGGGCGTTCACTATCGAGCAGGTGTCCACCCCCGGGCGGTCCCAGCGGCGGCGCACACGGTCGGCGGCGGCGCTCAGTGCCGCGGTGCTCTCCGTGGCCTCCAGCTCCAGTGCCTCCTCAATCGTGGCGGGTACCCCTGCGAGGCATCCCTCCACTATCTCTTCTAATGATTTTTTCATCGCAGAAATGATTGTCAGGGTGGCAAAGTTACGAAGAATCCGCGTGAACTTCATAGGCCGTCAAGCGTTTATCTCACAACTCGCGGGCATAACATTCGCGCTTAAGTCAATAACGAATGCTTAAAAATAATTAATAAGGAAAAAATTCCTTATTCCCAATCCGCCATCCCGCGAAAAGTCACTAACTTTGTAGCCGATAAACAAGATACATACTTAACCAAACATAATTTTATATAAGTCTTATCAAATGAGCACTATTGATTTATCTCAGTATGGCATCACCGGTGCCAAGGTGATCCACAATCCCTCATGGGATCAGCTCTTCATCGATGAAACCAACCCCGACCTCACAGGCTACGAGAAGGGCCAGCTCACCGAACTCGGTGCTGTAAACGTAATGACCGGCATCTACACCGGCCGCTCACCTAAAGACAAATTCATCGTTAAGGACCCCATCTCGGAAGATACCATCTGGTGGACCAGCGACGAATACAAGAACGACAACAAGCCCATCACCCCCGCTGCATGGGACGCCCTCAAGGCTATCGCCGACAAGGAACTCTCTGACAAGACCCTCTACGTCGTTGACGCCTTCTGCGGTACCAACCCCGACACCCGTCTCGCCGTGCGCTTCATCATGGAAGTAGCTTGGCAGGCCCACTTCGTCACCAACATGTTCATCCGTCCCACAGCCGAAGAGCTCGCCGACTTCAAGCCCGACTTCGTGGTGCTCAACGCATCGAAGGCCAAGGTTGAAAACTGGAAGGAACTCGGCATCAACTCCGAGACCTGCGTAGCCTTCAACCTCACCGAGCGCATGCAGCTCATCATCAACACCTGGTATGGCGGC
>CAZNBC010000029.1:0-10607 GCA_964571125.1 uncultured Bacteroides sp. | reverse complement strand
GTGGACCACCAGGCGCGGGTCGAGTATTATGTTGCCTCCGAGCGACACCTTGTTCCACGAGCGTGATTGAACGCCGTCGCGTCCGTTGCTCTCGTGCTCAAGCAGCAGTATGAGTTTGCCTATGAAGCGGTTTTTGACAAAGATGGGTTTGGCCAGACCGATACCCGGATTGAAGTTGAGATCGGTCATGGGCATGGAGTTTTCGAGTACGTTCCAGAATACTTTTTGCGTATAGAAGAGGAAGAGGTAGGTGTTCCACGGCAGTACCGAGTTGGTCAGTCGCTGTGAGAAGGATATCTGGAACTTCACGTTGGAGTTCTCGCGCGTGGGTCGCTGCCCTACGGTGGTGCCGAATATGAAGTAATTGTCCTTATAAAGTCCGAAATAAGGGGCGTCGTCAAACTGACGTCGCACGCTGTCGGTGTTTATCGTCATGCCGTCGGCCACGATTTGCGCCCCGGCTGTGGCGGGACGGACGAGCGCCGCGAGCAGCACACCTATGAGCAGTGTCAGATATGAGGGGAGTCTAAGGGGCATAATGTGAGCGCAAAGTTACGCAATTAGTCCGTAATTCGTGATTGCGGGAGTATTGTATATTGTGGGGTAATGCGTACTTTTGCATAGGTAAGTCGAAAAAACTTTCGACACTGCCTGAATCAAATGAGTAAAATCGACATGAATATACGCTTATGGATGTGGATGGCCGTACTCGTCGCGGCTGTCACGTTGTGGTCGTGCTCCGAAAAGGAAGACTTTACCGTGCGAGGCCATATCGAAGGGCTCGGGACGGCTTCGGTGACCATGTACTATTATGCTCAGGGGGGGATGAAAAGCGTGGAGACGATGTCCGTTGACGGTAAGTTTAAGCTTCGCGGTCAGAGTGCGATGCCTGCACTGGTGACACTCATCACTGCCTCTTCGCCGCGCCCCTATTATCTGGTTGCCTCCAACGGTGAGACCATAGAGATAGAGGGTAAGGCCGACAATCCGTCGGGCTGGACGGTAAAGGGCAACAAGCCCTCAAAGGCTTTGGCCGACTTTGTCCGCGATAATGCGGAGGCTATCGAGGCGGGGGACTATGGCAGCATAAACAGTGCTGTGGCCCGATATGTCACTTCTCATAAGTCAGACATCGGTGCTTCGGCCATTCTGGTCACACGGTTTCATGTGCCCGGCTATGAAATGCTGGCAGACTCGTTGTTGGGACTTCTGAGCGTCGATGCCCGTCCGGCTGCCGTGATGCAGAATTTCGGTGCGCTGCTTGGCCGTCAGGTGTCATCCGAGGCCAATGGCGATATTGCCGCCATGTCGGTCTATGCGGGTCCTGACTCGTTGGTGCGTATGACGCCCTCACGCCAGTCGTATGCCCTCTTGGCGTTTACCTCAGAAAAGCGAATGCGAGGCGATTCCCTGCAAAAGCGTCTTCAATGGCTGTACGATACCATCCCGTCACGTCGTTTCAAGGCTTTGGAAATATCACTTGCTCCCGATTCGGCCTCGTGGCGCCGCTCGGTCGATGGTGACTCCGTGGCGTGGCCTCAGGCTTGGTTGCCCGGAGGGGTCGCCGCGCCGCAGATAGCGCGCCTCAGTGTTCCCCGCCTGCCGTTCTATATCGTTTGTGACTCCACCGGACGTCAGCTTTATCGTGGTAGCTCGATTACGGTGGCCACGGATGAGGTGGCCCGCCGTCTTGGTGTGAAGTTCTGAACTGTCTAAATGTACTGACTTATGTTGTCCAAGGTTTATGCCGCCGCCCTTCAGGGTATTGATGCCATAGTGGTCACAATCGAAGTGTCTACTGATGCCGGCTTCGGGTTTACCCTCGTGGGTTTGCCCGATACAGCCGTGCGCGAGAGCCATCAGCGCATCATGACCGCCATGCACGAAAACGGATATGAGTTTCCGCGTCGCGGGGTGGTGGTCAACATGAGTCCCGCCGATGTGCGCAAAGAGGGGGCCTCCTACGACCTCCCCTTGGCCCTGGGAGTCATGTCGGCTACTGCCATGATACCCTCCGAGCGGCTGTCACGCTTCATGATTATGGGTGAACTGTCGCTTGATGGCACTCTCCTGCCTGTCACAGGTGTGCTCCCCATGGCCATCAAGGCCCGCGAGATGGGGTTCGAGGGTATGATAGTGCCTGAGGCGAATGCCTCGGAGGCCGCCGTGGTCAACCGTCTGGATGTGTACGGCATGGACAATCTGCGCAGCGTCGTTGAGTTTTTCAAAGGGGAGGCAACTCCCGAGCCTGTAAGGGTGGATACGCGCACCGAATTTGCCGCCGCCGAGGGAATTTTCGATTGTGACTTTGCCGAGGTGAAAGGGCAGGAGGGTGTTAAGCGAGCCTTTGAGGTAGCCTGTGCGGGCGGACATAACATACTGCTTGTAGGGCCTCCCGGGTCGGGTAAATCCATGATGGCAAAGCGCCTGCCCACCATTATGCCTCCGCTGACCCTTGCCGAAGCCCTTGAGACTACGAAGATACACTCCGTCGCAGGGACTCTTCCGCGCGGCTCGCGCCTGATGACCGTGAGGCCCTTCCGTGCCCCTCACCATACCATTTCCCCCGTAGCCCTCGTGGGTGGAGGTATCACGCCTCGCCCGGGAGAGATTTCCCTGGCTCACAACGGTGTTCTCTTTCTGGATGAGTTTCCCGAGTTTTCACGCAACGTCCTCGAAGTAATGCGCCAGCCGTTGGAAGACCATACCATATCCATATCCCGCGCGAAATACTCCATCAACTACCCCGCGAGTTTTATGCTTGTTGCCAGTATGAACCCGTGTCCCTGCGGCTATTACAACCATCCCACCCGCATGTGCACCTGTGCTCCCGGGGCAGTGCAGCGCTATCTGGGACGCATATCCGGGCCGCTTCTTGACCGCATTGACCTTCAGGTCGAGATCATGCCCGTGCCATTTGAGGAACTGTCATCGCTACAGAAGGGGGAGTCCTCCGAGGTCATACGTCGCCGTGTCATGGCCGCCCGCGATCGCCAGAGCAAGCGTTATGCCGGAGTAGCCGGAGTGCATTGCAACGCCCAGATGACCGAGGCCATGCTCCACACCTATGCCCGTCCCGAGGATGAGGCGCTTGAGATACTCCGCGAAGCTATGGACCACTATGACATGTCGGCACGCGCTTACAGCCGCATCCTGAAAGTGGCCCGCACCATAGCCGACCTTGACGACTCCGACACCATAACCCCCATACACATCCACGAGGCCATCTCCTACCGCTCCCTCGACCGCATCCCCTGACCGCAAACTCTATCAGTGAACCTCGGGGAGGTGGGTTAGGAATTGCTGTCGCCGAGGATGAAGCTGATGCCGTTGCGGCGCCCGCAGACGTACACTCCGGGATGTGAATCGCCGTGGTGGACGTTGTCAAGATAAAGTGGCTCGCCGGCTATTATCACCGGACATCTGAATGTATCGCCCGGGGCCAGTCGCGTACCTTCCGATCTGACCACTGTCCATTTGCAGTTGCCGAGATACTTGATGACACATACTCTGGACGGTGCCCACGTCAGTGTTATGACATCACCTCGCCGCAAATCTTTCTCAGCATTTATTACACGCGAGAGTACGAAACCGCTTTCTATGTCGGGTACGTTACCCGCTACGAAATCATCATAGCTGCGCCATCCGCAACTGCGGGCTATCGTATCGAGAGTTGACTGCCGTGGAGATGTTGACTCCTGCAGGTATCCCCACAGGCGTTTCAGTGTGGTCGGACTCAGCAATGTGCCTGTACGTTCAAATATTATCTCCGCCATTCGGTCAAAGTGTTTGGGAGTGCTGACCTTCATGCCGAGCTTTTCCTCAACACTTTTACATAGACTCTCTATATGCTTGTCATTTTGGGGAGTACCACTTTTCATATCGTTTTCCAAATTCTATTGCATAGATGTTGTTCAGCTCTCCATTGAGCCTGACCCGGTCACTGTCCTTAAGACCCGATTTTACGGTATCCCTACAGAATTGACTGATTAACTGCTCCTTCTCCTCATTGAGCTGCAAGATGGCATTTAATCGCGCCGGATAATCGTCGGGGGCGAGATGTGAGAATACGGTTTTGTCATACCGGTCCAACAGCCCGTTGATGAGAGAGATACCGTCGGTCACTAACTTATCATACAGCCCGGTGTAGGCTTTCGTCTGATTCAGCTCTTTTTCGGCAGTCTCCATGCGCGAGTGTACATTGTTAAGGGAGTCCGACAGCAATCTGACATGCTCTTCGTGGCGCTTGTTCTCCGACATGAGCGTTTCGACACGGCTTTCCGATTGTCTCGAAGCCTCGCCAAGCAGGATAATATGTCGTGTGGCCAATGCGCCCAAGGCAAGCAGTGCGACCACTACCCCCGCCACTATCAAATTCCGCTTGCGGGTGTCATGTCGGTGCATCAGTTCCAGCAGTGCGCCTGCATCCGTGGGACGGTTCTTATACGGTCCGGTACATAGCCGCGCTATTTTTCTGTACTCAGGACAGAGTTCGCTCATAATCACGCCGATGCTGTAGATGTCGTCGGCCGTATCTGTTCCGCCATTGGTCAGTTGCTCCGGAGAGATAAATCCCGGTGTGCCGGCTGATTGTTTAAGTTCGGTGTGGCTGTCCGTATCGGCAAGTCCGAAATCGATGATGCTGACACCTCTGCCGGCATCGCGCACCATTATGTTGGATGGTTTGAGGTCGCGATGCACGATACCGTTCCTGTGGATATACTCCACGGCTACGATTATATCATGCATTACACGCCGGCGGTCCTTTTCCGACAGTTTTCCCTCCCTCATCATATCGGCGAGCGTGGCCCCTTCGACCCACTCCATCACGATACACAATCCCAATCCCTCGACCTCCTCGATGTTGACGGCCTGAGCCACTGACGGATGACACAGACTCGAATGAATTTCAAACTCCTTTAGAAGCCGATGACGCCCTGCGGTAGAGTCACGCAGTTCGGGAGAAAGCCCTTTGAGCAGCCACATACGCCCGTAGCGCCTGCCGCGTGCCACCACATTTGCCGTAGACACATGCAGAATCTCCACATCCGTGATGCGCGTGCCAAAGATGTCGGCAGTGGCTGTTTCTCCTATAAAACCCGAGTCGGTCTCTTCTTCCATCGGCTAAAGAATGATTTGATAGATACAAATATACTCATTCTTTGTGGAGTTCTGCATCACACTCCTTGGCTAACTCCATGAAGAAGTTGAACTTAAGGATTTTAGAAATCCGCATCAGTAGTTCCGTATCGAGGGATTGACGTGCAAAGATGTTGTATATGTTGCGCCTGTCGCAGTTTAGCTGAAGTGCGAACCACGTCACGGTCCATATCTTTGGACCGTCGTCGAATCTCTTTTTTATCAGTGCGCCGATGTGCATAAGATGACTAATAATTTCACTTTTTGCGCAAAATTACATCTCGCACACTCTCTATTTCAAGTCCATTTCAGTCCTTTTGCAAGGGCGTGTGTCGTGATGACTTTTATCGTCGTCACCATTCCCGATCGGACAAAAACGGTATGAAAAAATAAAGCGTGGAATGATGTTCTGTTTACCTTAACGAGGCATCGCCAAACGCCCACACGAAATAAACAGCCCATCCCACGCCATGCGCATATCTGGTCTCCGGTTCGGGGAGTGGATACACGACAAGCATGAGCATTACCTGACTGCTTTTTCCTTCGTGTTTTGAAAAATTGGCGATTTTCGTTAAAGGATAAAGCAAGAAACGCTTCAATAATATGTCACATGGCTATCCATGCGAAAGCAAAGTTACATATAAAATATGGTAAAATAAAATCAACAGACTGAGAAATGTTTGTTGACTCTCTGGGAACACGGAGGGTAATGCGAGGTCCGCGATGATAATTTAATTCCCATTGTGGGAATAAAGTGTCACTATGTATGCCTTTATTGTGGACAGAAAATAAAGAGCTAATGGGGCATGTCATACTACTTTTGCAAACAAGTAAACGATAAATCTTTAATAACCAATTATTATCAATGAAGAAGTATTTTCTGACCGGATTGGTGCTTGCAGCCGCAGGCACAATTCTGACCGGATGCGGGAAAAGTCCCGAATCTATCGTGAATGATGCTTACAAATCAGCATCAGAGAGCAAGTTTGAAAACATTGCGGCATACGTTCTGCCCGACTCTGTAGAGAAATTCAACGAGGATGAGCTGAAGAGCTTTGCGGAATTTGCAGCCAGTGCTTTCTGGCAAAACGATTATTCTTCATTCTCTATTGACAGCGTCGTAACCAATCCCGAAAATACCGAAGCTAAGTTCGTTGTAAAGACCAACTTCAAGAATGGCCTGTCATACACCGAGACCGGTACCCTCCGTAAGACCGAAAACGGCAACTGGCGACTCATGGTCGACAAAGAGGCCACCGATACCGCTGACGTATATAGCGTAAGCGATAACGAAAAGAATACCCCCGAGCTGATGCGTAATCTTCACTACGCCACTGTCATGACCTTGGCCTCACGAGGACTGCCTCAGTATCAGGTTATGGCTGCACAAATACTTAAGGACGGAATACTGACCTCATCCGACATGGAGCGCGCCTTGAATCTCCTTAAGTCTGCTGCGGAGAAAAACTATACCCCCGCTTATAGGCCATTGGCTAAATTATATTACAATGGCTATAAAAAAGTGCCTCAGGATAAGGAAAAAGCGTTCGAATGGTATCTTAAAGCCGCTGAAGCGGGTGAGGTAGATGCATTCCCTAATGTAGCTTATGCTTACCGTGAAGGAGATGGAACGCTAAAAGACGTCAATAAAGCCAAAGAGTGGTACGAAAAAGGAGTTGAAGCAGGTGACCCAGCGTCAATGAGAGGTCTGGGATATATGTATGATCCTGATTACAAAGGTTTTGAGACTGATGCGGAAAAGACCTTTGATCTTATGAAAAAAGGATATGAGGCCGCTGTTAAAGCAAATGATAAGATAGAGATAGGAAACTGTGCAAATTATATAGGTGTTTGCTATCTGGATGGATTGGGTGTGTCAAAAGATCCGTCCGCCGTAATAGAATGGTATACTAAGGCTGCTGAAGCAGGCAATGGAATGGCAATGAAGAATTTAGGGGCAACATATTATTGGGGTGAACCCGGCATTCCAAAGGATTATGATAAAGCATTTTATTGGCTGACAAAGGCTGCCAAGGAGAATTATCTTTATGCCAAGTTACTCCTGGGTGAATGTTATGAATATGGCCGTGGTGTGGAAATGAACAAGGCTAAAGCTCGTGCGATATATGATGAGCTTGTTCAGAAGGATCACTATAAGGCTGCCGAGAGTAATTGGCGCAGATTACTATAAAAAGCAACTGTCATGAAATCATTTTCTGCAATCATAGTGACTCTTTTGATGGGTCTTTCGGTAGTATCCTGCGGCGAATCAGCCAAGGAACGACAGGCACGGGAGGCCGCTGAAGAGCAACGGTTGAACGACTCCATCGCTCAGGTTGAAGCCGAGAAGGCAAAACTCGAACAGCGCCGACTTGACTCGATAGCGAGTGCGGAGAGGCGTGCCGAAAAACTGGCTGCTGATTCGGCAGTGAGGGCCGAGTTGCTCCCGGCCTTTATAGAGGAGAAAAACAGTGACGTCAGCGGCGCTTCTATGTTTAAGGTCAAGACCGCTCCCAAGGGGCATACGCAGAACTACGCCTATCTGTCATTTACGGTCGATAACGGTAATGCGCGTGAGATGTTCCTTAATGTCTGCTACGTAGGTGCTGACTGGATCAACATAGAGAAGTGTTCCCTGTTGATTGACAACGACAATGCGACGGACGTATCATTGGGGGAGATCTCCGATGATGTCATCAATTCGAATTGCGTCGAATGGTTCTCAGCCCCTGTCTCCTCCGGAGAGCTTGATAAACTTATGGAAGCAAAGAGCGTAAAGGTCAAGCTTATCGGAGGTAAGGGTAATAAGGAGATATCTCTGAAAGTTGCCGATATGCAGAAGACCATCAAGCTGTTCAGGGCTTTTGGAGGATAACCCTATACAATACTAACTTTTCATCCGTCAGCGGAGTATCTATCATAACACAACTGCGATAGATGCTCCGCTATTAATTCACTTCACTAATAAATCAATTTATGACAAACAAGTTAAGGTGTCTCAAAGCAGCTTTTACAGCCATCATCGTGTTGATGCTGACCGTAAACGTGTCGGGCCAGAGCATCGTACCCAAGAAAGACGCTAAAAAGAATCTGTGGGGATATGTCAATTCCTCCGACAAGTGGGTTGTGAAACCTAAATATGATGAGGCCGGAGAATTAACCGAGATGCCTAATGGAAAGATGCAGGCTCTCGTCAGCTCCAAGGGACTGAAAGGCTATCTGGATGAATCGGGTAAGACTCTCGGCGCAGGAGTGGTGTTTGAACAGATGACTCCCCTTGAAGGAAATGCTATGCTCGTGACGGTCAAAGGAAAGAAGGGTGTGGCCAATTATGAAGGCGTATACCTTGTAAAGCCCGAGGCTGAAGCCGTGGAGCAGTTCGGCAATGACGGCTGGTTCATGACCGTGAAAGGCAAGAAAGGCCTGCTGAACAATGACGGCACATGGCTGCTTAGCCCGTTATATAGCGAGATAGATACTTCCGTAGACGGCGTTTTCATCGTGAATCAGGGCGGAAAGGCCGGAGTGCTTGACCGAAAAGGCAAGACTCTGCTGCTTCCCAAAGATTACACCAAGGCGGAACCTTTCGGTGATTATTGGAAAGTGAGAAAGGGTGACAAAGTGGGTCTGTATAGTATGGCTGACAGCAAACTGCTTGTAGCCCCCAACTATGCGGATGTTTTGAAGCCTATCAGCACGAGTAAGGGTGTCCTTTATCCTGTCAAGTCCAAGGAGGGTAAAATGGGAGTAGTCGCCGGTAGCGGTAAGACAGTCTTACAGACAAAGTACAAGGACATGCTCCAGATCAGCAACCCCGAGGCTCTGATACTCACCGAAAAGAGCGGCCCCGACAAGATTTATCTTCTCACGGACAATAAGCCACGTAAGCTACGCGAATATAAAACGGATAGGTTTGAGGGAATCCTTCCACACGTTCGCATAGTCTATAGTAAGGACTGGCGCGATTATGTCATAGAATATGTGGCCTTACCTGACGGGACCACAGTAGAACCGGAACATGTTGAGGTTAAAGCAGTAAAGCCTTTTACCGAAATAAAAACGAGAGGCGAGATACGCCTGATGGATAATAGTGGGAACATTGTATATAAAGGTAGAAGCAACAACAATCCTATAGCTTGGTATCTCACTGTCTATGAGAATAGAGACAAGAATAACGACTGGAAGATGTATGTCAAGAATCTCGAGCAGAATACGATATTGCCGCTGATTGAGCCCGGTGATAACAACGCTTACGAAGCGCTGTATATATTGGATGATTACCGTAATGTCATAGGTGATGACAAATTAGACTATTTCATCGGTTCTGTAGCGCCCGAAAAAAGAGTGGCTCTCACCGAGCGGATGTATGAGAAAAACAGCGCATTAGGTAAGAAAATGTATGACTACTACACTGCTGCCGATTTTACTCAGGATTTCTATGAATTTGGTCTGAAACAGGGTCTTTTTAAGAAAACCACCATCGGCGATTTTGAATATACACCCGGTTCGGAAAAGGACACTTACAGTGTGGCTTATATCGGAAACGGCTCCAAGGTAGTCTTCCCCTCAAAAGTGGAAATTGAAGGCAAGTCGTATAACGTGGCCAAAGTAGACAGTATAACAAACAGAGGCATTGTTACCACGATTATCGTGCCGGAGGGAATTACTGAGATAGGACAACGTGCTTTTGCGAGATGCCCCAGACTGACATCAGTACAGCTTCCTAAGTCAATTGAAGAGGTAGGGTTTATGGCGTTTGCCAACTGTCCGCTCCTTGCTACTATTACAAACTGGAATGTGGTAGGCACCGGAGGTGGAGTAAATACCCCCGTGTTTGAGTTCCTTGCAACCTGTTACGAGTCTCCCAAGCTGGTTGAACCGTTTTTTAAGGCACTGCTTAAGAAGTTTGATGCCGACGACCTTGTCTTCCTGGCGAGGGATTATCTTCTTACTGACCGGTATAATTGTGATTTTACCGTTAATGATATCCGGGTATCCCGTTTTCTTGGCAAACGAATTCTGACCACGCTGGCTGCAAAGGGTGATGCCGATGCGATGACTGAAATCTGTAATGCTTATCTTAAAAGTAGAGAGGGGATAACGGCAGCAGATTATATCAAACATGCAAAAATGCTGGTTTCCAAGAGGCCGGCTTATGGATATTACTTTATGGGATATGCTTATGAAAGGGGTATCGGTGTAAGCCCCAGTCGTTCGCAGGCCCATAGTTATTACGCCAGAGGTCGTGAACTCAATGATCGTGATTGTGATGATGGATGGTGGCGAACATTCTGATTGAATCTCCAATCCTGTAATACCGGGGCGATGTGCCGAGAGGTGGCACATCGCCCTCTTTTTATTACTTTGGGGGAAGGGTGGGGTTGGGCGGAAGTGGCAATTTATTAGCGTGGAGGGCGAAAAGTTGGGGCGGGGGAGGAAAAACGTTGACAGTTTGAAAGAAAAATATG
>CAZNBC010000028.1:0-10737 GCA_964571125.1 uncultured Bacteroides sp. | reverse complement strand
CGATACCGTAGCCTATGTACGTGGTGCCGACAGCGAAATGGCCGGACTTGACCTCTACGACCCGCGTTACGTGGCCGTGGCCGACGAAGCGTTCAGAAACACTCTCGGCGAAGCCTCGCCGTCTGACTCAACGGACGTGATACGTCTCACCTCCTACCGTCCCAACCGCCTGACCTATCATGCCGACACACGCAATGGAGGTGTGGCCGTATTCTCCGAGGTCTACTTCCCCTGGGGATGGAACGCCACCATTGACGGTGAACCATCAGAGATAGCCCGCGTGGACTATGTGCTCCGCGCCATGCGCATACCCGCCGGAAGCCACACCATAGAGATGACTTTCGATCCTGAATCGCTCCACGTGACCGAGACTCTCGCTACGATATCGGTAATTCTCATATATATTCTTGCGGCGTTGGCCATAGGTACATTCGTCATCAAGGCCCGTAAGCAAGATTAAACAGGATAATACGCAGGAGTTATCAGGATATAGCAATGAAAAAGCTCGTACGTCGGCTACTTCGTCCATTGTCGCGTATGCGATGCAGGAGAGGATTCGGTGTGCACTCCCCTTTTGCTTTCCGCTTCATCAACGATGTCATCAACGAGCAACGCCGCTACGGCTACGCAGCCTACGGTGCCATTGCCCGCATAGCCCGTACGACAGGCACATCCTCCCATATGCTGCGCCGGTACTACAGGCTGTTGGTCATGGCCGACACCGCAGTCATCCATCCCGGCTCAGATGAAGCGTTTCAGGACGTAACGTGCCTCTACCGGCCCTCGAAAGGAGCTATAGCACGGGCAAAAGGATTATCCGAGAGTTCTAAGGAAGTGTGCCGCACGACGGATGTATGGGTAGTTTCGTCACCTGCCGATCCCATGCCCGATATAGTCGAACGCTGTGCGGACCGTGCCTTGACGTTTGTAGTGTGGCCTGACGTGCGCTCAGCCGCCTTAGCCGGTCGGTTTGCCGAGGCTATGACTCAGCGCTCCTCCGGACCGGTATTCCTCGTAGGCCACGGAGCCATAATGGTACTGACATCATCACTCGCGGCAAAAAACTATAGGTTATGACCGATACCGTGTCACCAGAGGATACCACGCGTGAACAGATTATGGAGATGTTTACAGCTCATCTGCGCCTTGAACGCGGACTGAGTGCGAATACTCTTGACGGATATCTCCATGACGTAGGTAAACTGATGGACTTCCTTGAAGCTACCGCTACGCCATTGCCTGAGGTGACTATTGACACCCTCAGGGCTTTTGCGGCATCGCTCCATGACCTTGGCATAAGCGTACGCTCACGCTCACGTATCATCTCCGGAGTGCGTACATTCTTCCGCTTCCTTCATCTCGAAGGATACTGTGACCCCAATCCCTCACTGCTTCTCGAAAATCCCTCGGCAGGGAAACATCTCCCCGAAGTACTGACCACTGAGGAGATTGACAGTATGATAGAGGCCATTGACCTCTCGTCACCCGAGGGTATTCGTAACCGCGCCATCATGGAGACCCTCTACGGCTGCGGGCTGCGAGTATCGGAGCTGACCTCACTGGAGATTTCGCGCGTGCATCTTGATGAGCAGTTTCTCGTGGTGAGAGGCAAGGGCGACAAGGAACGCCTGGTGCCTATGTCACCGCAGTCAGTGGATTGTATACGCGAATACCTGTCACAGCGCAGTGAACTCGACATAAAGCCCGGAAGCG
Source organism: uncultured Bacteroides sp. (assembly GCA_964571125.1). Taxonomy (GTDB): domain Bacteria; phylum Bacteroidota; class Bacteroidia; order Bacteroidales; family Muribaculaceae; genus Paramuribaculum. The sequence goes on along the minus strand of CAZNBC010000028.1, from coordinate 9,024 downwards.
AAAACATACTGTTTCTCAACCGCAGGGGACGGTATCTGACACGTACCATGATACTGCTTATCGTCAAGCGCCTCGGTGCACTGGCCGGCATACGCCGCGTAATATCGCCCCACACGTTGCGCCATTCCTTCGCCACTCATCTGCTTGAGGGAGGAGCCAATCTGCGCGCCATACAGCAGATGCTCGGCCATGAGGATATATCCACCACCGAAATCTACCTACACATTGACGCACACCGCCTGCACGAAGAGATTCTCACCCACCACCCGCGCAATAAACGCTGACAGTCATCCCCTCCCTCGATTCCGTCACAGAGGTATATTTGTCACACAGGCCAAAATATATTTCTGACCACCCACCACACTATCGTCACTATCAGCACGGTGAGTATCACCGGAGTGGAGTTGAGTACATTGTGCATACGCCCCATAATCCGCCATCGGTTGCGCCCCAACTGAGCCACAAGAAGGAGAGCTATCATCACCATGGCGGGAAACACCATGAAATTATAACGCACTGCCCCGGCGACATCGCCGTGGAGCAGTGCGTGAAGAGCTCTTTGAGTGCCGCATCCCGGGCAGTCAAAGCCTGTAATCAGTTTCGACGGACAGCGTGGCATCCACCATGTAGCCGAAGGGTCGAAATTGCCGTACAGCAGTCCGATAGCGGCCACAACCGCCACTATCCCTATTATTGACAGTACACCCCGATACCTCCGGATCATAACCACATGGCCACAGCGAAGGGCCAGGTAACCAATCCAAGTACGAGAGATATGATTACGGCCCACATAGTGGTGTTTGAGGCGTTTTCAGCACCGGCATAGTCGCAGGCATTGAAGCGCGAGCGCACAAGCAGCGAGTACACTATGGCCACAATACCCACCGGTGTACAGCAGAATATGGTTACCAGTATGGCACCCCAAAGATAGGTGGGGGGACACACCGGGCCGGGGCCGAAATTGGCTGAATCGGGATAAATACGCGAGTAGAGACGCGCAGCATTATCCTGCCCTGCCTGATAAGCGGCCTGAGGATTGGCCTGAGCAGTCTGAGACGCCTTGCGAGCGTCTTCATATCCCTTGCGGTAGCCGCGCTCATACGCGTCTTCAGGACGGTCTAAGGGTACATCAGGCATAACAGACGCCGTGAATGTCTCGGCTATTTCAGGTACTGCGGCAGCCGAAACCCAGTCGTCAAGTCCCTCATGCCACACGGGAGTTTCAGGCCGGGGATTGAGCGACAGCAGCTCTGAAAGCTCCATGGGACCGAGCTGCGCACCGTTGACTATTATCCAGTATTTCATAAATTATTTAGAAGAATTTCGTTTCCTCGCCGAGAATGTCCGAGAGGAGATTGTTGGCCAGACGGCTTGCTCCGATGCGGAAATACTCGTTGGTGAGCCACTTTTCGCCAAGCACCTCTTTGACCAGAGTATAGTAGGCCAGAGCGTCCTCAGTAGTTGACACACCGCCCGAAGCCTTGAAGCCTACCATACGGCCTGTCTGCTCGTAGTATTCCTTGATACATTCACACATCACGTAAGCTGCCTCAAGCGAAGCGCCGGGATATCCCTTACCTGTCGAGGTCTTCAGGAAGTCGGCACCGGAGTAGAGGGCCAGAATTGAAGCGGCACGTATGTTCTCGGCAGTTTTCAGCGCACCGGTCTCAAGTATCACTTTGAGATGTCCGTCACGGCAGGCGTGCTTCTGTTCGCTGATTTCGTCGCATACTTCCTCCCAGTCACCGTCAAGGAAGTTACCCACGTTGAGCACGATGTCTATCTCATCGGCACCGCCTTCGACTGCGAGTGCGGTCTCAGCCACCTTCACCTCAATGAAAGTCTGTGAGGAGGGAAATCCGCCCGACACACATGCTATCTTTACCGAACTTACCTCAAGTACGGTACGGACCACCTGAGCGAAGTTGGGATAGACGCAAATGGCGGCTACCGAAGGAAGCTCGGGATAGGTCTCCTCAAACTCATTGACACACTCGGTAAAATTAGCTACGGAAACGGGCGAGTCAGTAGCGTTGAGTGTGGTCAGGTCAATGGTGCTGAAGAGGGTCTTCAGGGTATCGGCATTGCGGTTTTCGGCAGCCTTGGCTGCTATCTTTTCCACCATGGCCTTCACCTCGGCATCATCGGTAGTGACGCGTGAGGCCTTTACTGTATCGTGATATTTTTCTGACATATTACTGTTACTGTTTATTAGAAGTGTTTACTACTTGAATCGGTTGCAATCGCGTATATTTTTCTTGTCTAAATTACGCTCAATAGCTTTTGAGAGGTCTATACCGGTCTGATTGGCTATGGCTGCCACGACCCACATTATGTCGGCCAACTCGTCAGCGAGCCTCTCGTGGGTTGCCTCATCGCCGGGCTTCGGCTTCTGGTCGCCGTAGAGACGCGCCATGACGCGCGCCACCTCACCGGTCTCCTCGCTCAGAACAGCCATATTGGTCAACGGCGAGAAGTAGCCACCTCCGACATCGGTTATCCATCGGTCAACCACATTCTGAAGTTCCTCTACGGTTATTTGCCCATCGAAACCTTTCATTCTCTCAGCCGTGAATCAATAATAATGGTCACCGGCCCGTCGTTGAGCAGGTCTACCTTCATATCCGCACCGAAGATTCCGCGGGCCGTCGTACTTCCGGTCAGACGGTCAACCTCGGCCACACAGCGCTCATATAGCGGCACTGCCAGTTCATGACCGGCCGCACGGATGTAGCTCGGGCGATTACCCTTGCGTGTAGAAGCCGTGAGGGTAAACTGACTCACAGCCATTACACTCCCGCCGATGTCAAGCACCGAGCGGTTCATCACACCCTGCTCATCCTCAAAGATACGCAGAGCCACAGTCTTGGCGGCAAGCCAGTCGGCATCTTCCGGACTATCGTCCTTCTCCACACCTACCAGCACCATCAGACCCTTACCGATCTGCGACACCATAGCTCCGTCGACAGTGACCGACGCACGGGCCACGCGCTGTATGACTATTCTCATCGGCTCTTCTTGAGATATTAATGATGTTAACAGATTATAATCTGCAAATATACATATTTTTTTGACAGGCCGACCGTTAAGTATATAGCGGATGACGCCTCATCCGCCTTATTTAACCATATAGCCTGTAAATAAATCAACAATGCTGTCAGCTTTTTTATCATACATCCGTTCGTTTTTTCCCACCGTTGCCATTCCCTTCACTATCGGTATCGCGCTTGCCGTTCCCGCCGAATCATCGGCGGAGTCCGCGCTCAGCGCTGCCGACCGTCTCAGGCTCATGTCGCATCCGTCGGCCGTACAGCACTCTGACCGACTGATGCTCAGCCCCCGCAATATGTCAACTTCCGATCCTCTCACCGGCATTGTGGCCACGATAGAGGATTCCGAAGTAATAGACGAAATGGTGGAGTGCGGCCTGCGCGTCACCACATCCGGCAGCACTTTCGTGGCCGGACGTATCGAGCGCTCTCGTATACCCGTACTTGCCGCACTCGAAGGAGTGAAAAGCGTGGCTCTATCGCGCCGTCATATACCACACAATGACAGAGCACGTGAGCATACCTTTGTCGACCCTGTTCACAAAGGCACCGATCTGCCCCGTGCATACGACGGCAAGGGGGTAATCGTAGGACTGTTTGACATCGGCATCGACCCTCATCATATCAACTTCCTCAATCCTGACGGCACATCGCGCGTGGCCTCGGTATGGCATTATGTCTATAACGAACCAGCCGACACAATCCTTGAATACAGCTACCCTCAGGTCACTCCCGATAAGTTTCTAACCGACTCGATTAACAAGAGCCACGGCACTCACGTTTTGGGCACGATAACCGGCAGTTTCTCCTCACCCGACATGGTAGCCGACCTGCGCGGCATGGCTCCGGGAGCCACCCCGATAGCAAGCTGTGGCGAACTCTACGATGAATCTATCCTGATGGGTGTGGGTCGTATGTCTGACTACGCCGAAGAGCACGGAATGCCCTGCGTAATCAATCTCTCGATAGGCAACAAGATGGGGCCACACGACCTCTCCGACCCCTTCACTGCCGCTCTTGACGAAATTGCAGGACGACCCGGCACCACAGTCGTACTCTCGGCAGGCAACTGGGGCAATGACAGCCTGTCGATAGTGAAGCAAGTGACACCGGATAATCCTCTGCGCACTCGCCTCCATCATCTCCCCCGTGCGCCACGTGCGAAGACTCCGGGATTCCTCAGTGAAGGTGCCTTAGAGGTGTGGAGTCAGGATGACACACCCTTTACCATGAGTGTGGAAATCGTGGCTACCGACAATCCCGACCGTCCCCTCCTGACATTCACCCCCGAAAATGACTCCATAAGCGCCCTCATATCAGCCGACTTCCCCGAAGAAATCGGCGACGTGTGCTCCACCGACGAACTTTTCAGCTCACTGTTTACCAACAGCTTCATGGCTGCCACACACTCCCTGAACACAGCCAATAACCGCTACTCCGCAGCCATGGAACTCAGCCTTAATCTTAAAGCGGAATTTGCCGGACGCTATGCCGCTCAGCTGCGTATTGTACCCGAGGGCCCGGGTAAGCTCTATCTCTATGCCTCAGGCGTTTTTGACGGCAGTATGAGCTTCACCGCTGCGGGTAGGAATGACCTTGACCAAGCTACCGTAGACGGCACCATAAGCAATCTCTGCGCGGGGGTCAACACTATATCCGTAGGGTCATATATCACCCGTGAGTCAAGCTACGGCCCCATAGGTACCCGAGGAGGTTTCTCAAGCTATGGTGTCATGAGCGACGGACGTGCACGCCCCGACATTCTCGCTCCGGGATCCAGGATATGGTCATCACTCTCAACTCCATATCGTCACAGCTCGTCATGGAAGGAAACCATAACACCAACTGTAGCGACGGCAACCGTCAACGGAACGACCTATTACTGGACAAGCATGGAAGGGACGTCCATGTCATCCCCCGTCATGACCGGAGTGGCCGCACTGTGGCTCTCAGCCAATCCCGACCTCACCTCCGAGGATATACGGCGCATCGCCACCTCCACCGCCTTTGCTCCTCCGAGCGAACCTGACAGCCGCCCCGAGTACTGGGGTGCGGGTGGGCTTAACGCCTACGAAGGTCTCAAAAAGGTACTCACAGAGCTTGCATCCATCCTTCCTCCGGCGCAAGACACCGAGGAGCATATCATGCTCACTCCAGTTGCCGATGGCGTCTGGGAAGCACTGGCTCCCTCACCAATTATGTCCATTGACATATACTCTACCAACGGGACACTCATCCGCACCATCCACGGTCACGGCGAAGTAACCCTCACAGCCGACCTGACAGCCCTTGCCCCCGGCCTCTACATAGCGAAAGTGGCCACAGCCTCAGCTACAGCCACCTCCAAACTCCTCCGCTAATCAAGAGAGCAGGTATATTTTATTATGGACGCTGGCCGGAGTTGGGTTCGGCGGGGCGGACACGGGCCAGGGCTTCGTAGAGTTTCCAGAGGTCAATGGAGGACTGTCCTTTGGTTTTTCGCAGAGCAGCTTCATTGGCTCGCTGTGTGGGCGTACCTTTTGCCTCCCAAAGGAGGTCGGCTATCTTCACTGCGGTAGGATTGGCTGAGGTATTGTCACGACGGAAATAGGGGTCGGAAAGTATATCATCAATATTCGCTTTACCAAGCAAATCGTAGACTCTGCGGCCCTCTTCGGAGGTGAGTTCAGAGCGTTTCCACACTTTATTGCCGTTAAGGTATGCAGCATCGGGGTTCGCGGCAACGGGAGCCGGCACTGTAGCGATTTCTGCTACTGTCTCAGGCACAGTTGATGATACTTCCTCAGACTTATCCTGAGTAGGTGCGAGAGGCTCGACGGGCTGCACTGAAGCGTCCGATATGGTATCGCCCACTACTCCGGTCACATCCACGACATTACTTGTATTGTCCCCGTCACCGAATTTGCTAAACCATCCGGGAAGGTAGAATACCACATATGCGGCTAAGGCCACAGCCACAACCACACCGACATATATCGCCCATTGGGGCACATAAGACTTGCGTGATTTACGCACCTTACCTGTTGCTGCCGTGAGGTCTTCCTCCGTATTCTCCGAGGTCTGAGCGGTTGCCGATTCGTCGGGAACCGTTATCGTCTCACGCTCCATACGCACGGCCTGAGGCTGCGCTGCCGCTACCTCCACGGCCTTTCCTCCGGCCTTAACCTCCACATTGTACTGCTCGGGTTCACCGGGATTGGATATAAGATGGGCGCGGAAACCACAATATGACCCGCCGCGCAACGCACGATAGCGAGGGTCGTTGCGCTCAAGAGCCAGCTCGTGTTCCACAGTAGTTCCGTCGGCAAAGTTAAGGCGCAAAGTTATGCCCTGCCTTTCGGGTTGAAGCACAAGCTCCAGAGGAGTATCCACATCGGCCTTATCGGCGGGAAGCTGTACGGTAAGTGTCTGGAAATTTGTAGAGCTTACGGCGATTTCCACGGTATTGCCGGGGGCAAGATCGCGTTCCGTAAGGTCAATGAACGGACGTGAAGTGTTGACAGGGCGTCCGTTTACAGTTATGGAATATCCGGCCACGGCGCGTCCCTTGGCTGAACGTACCACCACGGGAATACGTCGTGTGAAGTTGATGCCCACATTCTCGAGCGGACTTACGAGTATGGCTGCTCCGTCATATTTCACAAATGGCGACGGGCTGCCTGCACTCAAGGTAATGCTCTGCGATGTAAATCCCGGCTTGGTGAAAGTAAGGGTCATACGGTCGCCTTTGCGTACCATCTCGGGGTCGGCTTTCACGCCCTCGGGGCAGATGACCGTATACACTATCTCTACGGGCATAGTTATACGCGGAAGCGTGGCACCCTGCTTTAGCGACGTGGTAGAGGTCACCACATACACATCGCCATAAGGCTCATACTCTTTCTGCAGGGGGAATGACAATACCTTCTGCAGATCTGACGAAGACATGAACGTGCGGTAACAGGATTCCGCCTCTTCTGACGGTGCCTCACGGACAATCCATGTGTCAAGAGTCAATACGGTCTCGGGCAAATGCACTTCGGCAAGCACCTTGTCCATGTCGCCGTCATGATGAAGTATGCCGCGCAGCAGCGCCTCGATAGTCTTGCCGGGCAACATCATACCGTTGTGGAGAGCCACACGCGCAGTGCGCTCACCATCGATGAGCATAAACATGACTCCCTGCGCTCCGCGTGACAGCACATAAGCCTGACCGGCATTGATAAAGCGCTCCATCACAGCCTTGCACTCTGCGGTGGTAGCGCATATATCACTTACCCGTATATATTTAGGAATTTCCATATTGTCTGATTATAGGGAGCAAATTTACCAATAATTCACGACAATATACTCCCTGCAATCCCATAATATTACATGCTCTTGGTTATTCTCACGGGATGTCCGTCAGCGTCAATACCCTCGGCTATCAGTGTACAATTATCAACGGATGCGGGTATTGGCATGGTCAGGTTTCCGTCGCTGCCGATATTCACGCGGGGAATCCAGTAGAGTGTCGGTCGATTGTTGAGGTCATACTCGGCCATCAGCTCATACTTCGGGGTATAGAATTCCTTGCGTCGCTGATAGCCCAAAGGCGTGGCGTAACGCATCCTCCAGTCGGGGCGTGACACCTTTTCAGTGCCATCCTTGGTGGTGATTATCACAATGCCCCCTGAAGATTTAGGCCTGACTGTAGGCCCCGGACTCAGAAGCATGGCTGCCGAAGGAGGAAAAAACTGCACTTTCTTGATGAAATCTGCCGGTAAAACTTGGTCAATTTTACCAAGTGCCGTTTCAACTATGCCAGGGGTAGGGGTTGATATTGATGAATTCAACGTACCTCCGAACTTACCCGTGCCGCTTGGTGCGTATGGAAGTGTATACGTCTTGTCCACCAGATTATTATCATAACTATTATTAGAACTGAAATCACTCTGAGAACCCGACTGTGTTGTGGACCCCATACTATTCATCTGCACATTGGCAATTATGCCTCCTGTCGAACCTCCCACATCGCCCATCGGAGATACAGAACTTTCCCAGGGTATATTATCAACCCAAAATTCTACCTCACGGGTCTGATAATACGCTCTATGATCCACTACTATTATTCCCGGTATCGTACGTAATATATCCTCTACGGTCCTTATACCCTCTTTCTCGATTTTCTGATAGTCAACCTCTCCGCGCGCCATAAGTTCCATAGGGTTGTCATAGTCACTCAACTTTTTCTGCACGACCATAACCTCGCCCAGCATAATCGCACCCGAGTGAGATATGCGCCAATCAAAGTCAGCACTCTCAGTCTCGTCCAAAACCTCTTCTTTATCAGTGGTGACATAAGCCGACTCCAAGGGTGTTACTGATGGGTAAGTCTGAGGTATGATATCAAAATTACTCTCATTCTCCCCCTTATCGTTCAGTGCCTGAAATACAAACCTCGTGCCTTCCGGGAAGTCCCTGTCAGTAAATACAAATTCTCCGTTTTCGTCCGTAAAGGCAGTCCCGGCATAGGCCAATGTGGGGGCGAGGGCCAATACCGTGGCATTTTTCATCGGTTTTCCCATCCAACGCGACTTTACCACACCACCTATCGAAGGCCCTACCTCAAGCTCCGACTCCGCCTCCTGATATTTTCCATCAATAGCTGCGGGTACGTCATAGCGGCTCCAACCCTGCGTGAGCATAAGGCCGTCCATCGCCAGACGATGTTTTCTGGTCAAACTGTCGGGGAAATACCATGCCGCATCCTCCACGCTTCCGCGCAAATCGCTGTTAAGCAACAGGGAGGTGAGTATCGTACTCTCATTTTCAGGTGTAGCGAGCTTTGAGTCAATTACGCTTACCGCCACATCGGCGGCCACTCCGTTGTTACTTAACGTCACCTCGCGGGATTCAGCCATGGCCGACACACCCGCTGCCATCACTCCACCGAGTACAAATAGCCGAATAAATAGTCTGCCCCTCATGACGTTAGTTTTTTAGAGTTTTGGAA
>CAZNBC010000027.1:0-10760 GCA_964571125.1 uncultured Bacteroides sp. | reverse complement strand
TTCTCAATATCAAATTATTAGCTATTTACAATCATGAACCAAAGACCCATTTTAAGGACCCTGAATTTTGAGATATTTAACCCTTATTCCGGTGGAACTCTCATTGTCCGCGTCCTTGTTTACAAAACAAAGCTTCATTATCGCGTATGGAAGTATTGTGATACCCCTGACCGTCATCCCTATATTGATGACTTCCATGTAGCTCATAAACATGACCCTGATTCCATAGATGAATATCGTGCTTTAAAGCCTCTGATGTATCGTTTTCATTCTCATGGATGGATTTATGGTTTTACTTTCTTTGAGTTCACTAAAGTAGAACCCGATATTGTTTCACCATACCCAGTATACTAAATATATTTATTCACTTAATCATTTTAATTATGAAAAAGTATTATTCCGTCCAAGTTTGGCCTATTCTTACAGAAAAGCCTGAATCTCCCGTTACTCCTGAATCCAAGGTAGTCAGTGAGACTGCCCTCCCCGCTTTCCTTGCGGAGAATATTGATGAGAGCCACTATGTTGTTGTCTCTCTGTGTGATGTAGTTTTATAATTCATGATTGATACTTAGTTAATTGCTGTCTATAATCCCTATAGATAAGTGTCAGAGTCCCGTCCGACTGCGAAGTTATGATGGGACTTACTCTCTGTATCCTTGTGGCAAGTGTTCCCACTGCCTTCACAATCGTCAATCACGCTGGCGCCGTAAGCTCAATTTTGAACTGTCAACCGAAGGAGTTTACGCCCTCTTCATCACCCTAACGTATTCTAATGAGCATTTACCCTTGTTGGAATATGATGATAACAAAAAATTTATTAAATTCACCCGCACAAAATTCAATCGTCATGGCAAATTCTACCGTGTTGACGAGACTGAAAAGTTTCGTAAGGTTTATCCTGAATTTGAGAGCTGTTACAACGGTTCTGATTGGAACTATCCGCATTTTACTGCATCTCGTGTTGGCGATAAGTGTATATCTGATTCTCGCCCTCTTTTTGCGATTAGCTACCTACCGGACATTCAAGACTTCGTTAAGCGTTTACGCACGAATCTACGTCGCTCTGATGAACTTCAGACTGAGAATGTTGACTTTAAATATTTCATTTGCTCTGAGTATGGTCCAAAGACCTACCGCCCGCACTATCATGGAATACTTTTCTTTCGGTCAGAAAAAGTCCGTAAGCACGCCTACGATGGACTTGTCCTTAAATCTTGGAACAAATGTGCATCTGACAGTAATCAGGCCTCAAAGACGTGTGAATACATTACAAAGAATGACGGAATCGCATCGTACGTATCAAAGTACATTACGAGCCCTTCTGATTTACCGGTATGCTTCTCTTCTCGGTTCACGCGTTCTTTTTACACTTTCTCCAAGTCAAATCCGATCGGTTCTGAATTTCTTCCTCTTCTTAACGCCAAAGAGCTTGTCGAGGCTGGAGATGTGTTATTCCATACTTCATTCCACGATAAACAACAAAATAGCTTTATCCCAGTTGATTATCCCTACTCGGATAGTTTTTGGAATCGAATTTTCCCCAGATTCAGTTTCCAAAGCCGCCTTTCTCCTGATTTATTTTTTGAAGTTTTTAAGCACCTCTACCACTACGCCACAAAGCTTCCCCGAACTTCCGACCCCTTTGGGCCTCTACCCGACCTCTCCGGATATGATATCCCTAACTACGTCCAATACGTAAAAGAAAAATATTTTATTAACCCCAAGCCACGCGACTATTCAGGTCCGTTATCTGACTATGATTTCAGTACTTATAGTTCTGTTTTGCGTTCTCTTTTGTGTGAGCCTAATTTTTTGGATTTGTTCGCCTTTGGCATCCCCCAAAACAGATCCGCGTCTATTAAAATTATTCGCAATTTCAGGACGAGTTTGTTTGGGTCTTTTTCTGATTATTATGTTTCTTATATCCGCTTCTTCTATCTAAAATTCAAGACTCAATATGAACAGTTCGTAGAATACGCCTCAGTATACAGTCAGGAAGAGTTCATGTCCCCTCACATGGTCTTGTTCCTATATCCATCACTCCGTGAGGACCTCTGTGATGAATACGATTGTTTGCCTCCTGAGAAGCGAGACAAGTACAACCGTATATTGCAAATTGGTTTCGACCTTACCATTGAAGACTTTTATGTTGATGGCCATTTAATAGAGCCATACTTTGACAATTTTGCTTGGTCTCAATATTCTGATTTTGTCAAGCATAAGAATTTAAAACACAAATCAACACGTAAGTATAACTTTAATAAATTTGAAGACCTATGAAAAAAGAGACAATTTCCAAAATTCTTAAATTCATTTCCTACATTGCTACCGCTATCGCCGGTTTTCTTGGTGCCTCAATCTAATTTTTATTATTATGGCTGTTTCAGATCCTTTTTCAAGAGACGTTCGTGCCTCGAAGTCTCCGCGTAATGCCTTTGCTATTGGATATTCAACCTTGTTTTCATCTCCTTGCGGTCTCCTTCTTCCCTGCTATGTAGAGGAAGTAGACCGTGGAGATAAGTTAAAGCTCGGTCTCAGTAACATAACTCGTACCCGTCCTGTCAATACCTCCGCCTTCATGACGTTTGATGAGAAGGTAGACTTTTGGTTTGTACCTTTTAGACTCATTTGGTCAGATTATGAGAATTGGCGAATCGGTCAGAATTATCGTCATCGTACTACCGAACTTGATAACCCCGGTGAACAGCATCTTCTTCCTCACTGCCGTTATGCTGATGTTGCATCTTTCATCAGGTCCTTTACAGGTACCGCAAGCGGTGCAAATTTCGTTTTTCAGCCCAATTTGCCTGATGTAATCCGTATGATGGACTTGCTCGGTTATTCAATTCCTCGTATCGACGGTCTCATTGTCAATCTTGATTGGAAAAGTTTCTATAAGAATAATACTACTGCAGACTCATCTACTAACTTCGTTAAACAGATTGCTGACTATTACGATTCCATCAGTTCTAAAGTTCCTATGAACTATTTTAAGCTTGCTGCATTTCAGTGTATTTACATGCATGCTTATCGTAATGAAGAGTATGTGTGATATTCCGCAGCCAATCTCCATCCGATTTCCATGAACGAAGGACCAATCGATCTGTTTCGATGTAGGTCATTGTTTCACAAACTTAGCTTCGGTCTATCCAAATAACACTGTGATTAAAGCGCATAGGAATATAATGGTTAGGAATAGTTGGATGGAAAATGTGAGGGAGATGGCGGTGAGAGTGATGAAGAGGAGGATGGTGCGTCGCGTGACTTTGAGGGAGAGGGTAAGGTCGCGGGAGGTTAGTTGCTTTTCAGTGGAGCCTATCCAGGGTTTCCAGACTTGTTGGCCGAAGTAGTTGTGGGGACCTCCGAAGCGGCAGTTGAGTATGCCGGCCAGGGCGGCTTCAGGATAGCCTGAGTTTGGGCTGGCGTGCTTTCTGCCAAATCGGTTTACGAAGCTGATTAGTCTTGGTTTCCCACTCATCAGCACCATGCCGTAGGCTGTGAGGCGTGCGGGGATGTAATTGAAGATGTCGTCGATTTTTGCAGCAAATCGGCCGAAATATAGGTATCTGTCGCTTTTATAGCCTATCATGGAGTCAAGTGTATTCACCATCTTGTAGGTCAGCATACCGGGTAGCCCAAGTAAGGCGAACCAAAATAATGGTGCCACCACACCGTCAGAGATGTTCTCGGCAAGGGTCTCGAGGGCAGCCGTGCGGATTTCCTGATCATCAAGTGACTCAGTATCGCGCCCTACTATTCGTGCTACTTGTTTGCGCCCCTCGGCAGTAGATCTGCTGACTGCATCGAACACTCCCCTAACCTCGCGTATGAGCGTTGTGCCTGCCAGGCAGTAGAACACTCCTACGGCTATCAAAGCATATCCGACGGGTGCACAAATCTTAAAGACCCAATGCAGTATGAGCGCGGATAGGATAAACACGCTTATTATCAACCCAATAGCGACTATGGCGCCATTGCGCAGCCGTTGTCTGTCGCTGCCTTTGTTCAAGCGTCTTTCCAGGGCTGCGATGACTTTGCCATAGCCTACGATAGGATGAGGCAGCCAGTCAGGGTCACCAATCAGAAAGTCAAGAATAACTCCAGTCAGGAATGCCGCTATCATCCATTCGTTGGTCATAAGCGTTAAAATCAATTGTGCCGGTTAAGTGATTGTTGTTTAATGGGCTGTGTGTTAAGTGATTGTATACGCAGCCACTCTTTTATGGCTTCACACAGTTTGGCATCAGCCTCATGGCCCTGTGAAGCTATGCGGAAATGCTTGGGTGTCAATCCTTTGAAGTTTGAGGCATCCCTAATAAGCATGCCTTTCTCCCAGGCAAGCCACTCTTTTAGTTCTGACGCAGTCCCTATGGGTGTAACACATAACAGAAAGTGGGTGTCAGAGGGATGGACAGTTATGCCAATCTCTTCAAGCTTATTTCTCAACGCCTTAGCCTCGGTTAGCTTCTCCTCAAACCATCCCTCGGGAAAGCTCTCGTTCAGCAGATGCAGTGCCGCTTCCTGAGCCAGTGCGTTTACGCTCCAGGGCATCCTTAAGTTCTTTATGGAGGATATAATATCCTCATGAGCAGTCATATAGCCTATTCTAAGACCCGGGATAGCAAAATGCTTCGTGAGCGAATGAATCATGACGATATTGGGGATAGCCGCGCCCTCCTCGGGGCTGAGCAACCTCCCATCGGTAAACTTGGCATACGATTGGTCAAGTACAAACGTCACGTCAGGGTGTTTCCCGGCCATAGCCACAATCTCCTCCATCGGGCGGACAGCACCTGTGGGATTGTTGGGGTTGCATAGCCAATAAATATCTACCCCCTCGCTAAAATCCTCGGAGAGGTGATGGTCATGAAGTTGACACGCGTCCCGATACTCGCTAAAGGTGGGCTCAGCGATATAAGTACGTCTCCCCTTCAGCATCATAGCAATGAGATATATCGCCTCGGTGGCACCGTTGGTCACACACACATTCCCGGGCTTTATACCGAGTTTACGCGCAAGGAGTTCTTCAACCCTCCTTGGCTCCGGCTCCGGATAGTGGTGTATGCAGTCAATGTTCTCCATGATGAACGTGTGAAGCCTATCCACAATCTCCTTGGGGGGGATGGTGACATTAGAACTGAAATTATATCTTATGCTATCCTTACCAAAGAGATAGAGGTCATCGCCGTGTCCTTCAGTCATATTACAGCCTGATTAATCATGTGAACTCATTATGTCGTACAGTTTTTGCATATCAAGATGCTGCCTGAGATGTGCTGCCAGCTTGTCGTACTGCTCCTCTTTCCATCGCACACGCTCTTCTATGGAGGTATGTATGCCATACGGTTCAAGAATCTTCGTCAGGAAAGCAGGGTTATCAAATATGCCGTGCAGATAAGTGCCGAGACAATTCGCTGTTTCGACGCCTTCCTCCTTTTCGGAGCCGTCAGGCTGCTGCACCATACAAAGCGGCTTTGCCGAGGAGTCGTAACGACAGACGGACTGACCGACATGTATCTCGTAGGCCTTAAGATTGTATGCGGGATGGGTGTCAACGGCATCGTTGGGGTGCAGACGTGCCGTCACACGTGTGGTCCTCTTCTCGCCGGTCAACTCAGTGGCTATAGGGAGCAGTCCGAGACCTTCGGCGGTCTCCCCTGCCTTACCTTCGATACCTTGGGGATCGGTAACCGTCTCGCCCATCATCTGATAACCTCCACAGATGCCTATAATTCTCTTACCATTAAGGGCAGCCGAGCGGATAAGGTCGGCAATCCCCTCCTTCTTAACCGTTTCAAGGTCCTGAATTGTCGATTTTGACCCCGGGAGTATAATGATATCAGCCTTGTTCAGCTCATCGCAAGAGCGGGTATAATAGAGATTGACGCCATTCAGGCCGTCGAGTATGTCGAAATCAGTGAAATTACTGATATGAGGGAGGCGAACAACCGCAATGTTGAGCTTATCCTCCGCCGCACGATCATTCTTTTTGTCAAGCGCCAAAGAATCCTCCGCATCGAGAGTGATGTCACAGAAATAAGGTATGACTCCCAAAACGGGAACATCGCATAGCTCCTCAATCATCTTCACTCCCGGTTGAAAAAGGCGGATATCTCCCCGGAATTTATTTATGATAATGCCCTTGATACGCTTGCGGTCATCCGGAGTCTGAAGCATGACGCTACCATATACCGAGGCGAAAACGCCTCCTCGGTCAATATCCGCCACGAGCACCACAGCCGCATCGGCATATCGGGCCATCGACATATTGACTATGTCCACATCACGCAGATTAATCTCAGCTATGCTTCCCGCCCCCTCCATAATTATAGGTGAGAAATCAGAAGCCAAACGGTCGTATGCCTCATGCACTACGTTGCGCCAGTGCTCTCTCCCCTCCTTTCGGAAATAGCTGTAGGCCGATGCCGTACCTATGGGTTTGCCAAGCATCACCACCTGAGAGTGGCCGTCGCTCTGAGGCTTTAGCAGTATGGGGTTCATGTCTGCACGGCAATCAATGCCGCATGCCTCGGCCTGCATGGCCTGTGCCCTTCCCAGCTCCAGTCCGTCGGGGGTGACGTAGGAATTAAGGGCCATATTCTGAGCCTTGAACGGGGCCGGATTCAGGCCATCCTGCTTAAGAATACGGCATATCCCTGCGGCTATGACGCTTTTGCCAACATCACTGCCGGTGCCGGCAAGCATGATGGAGCGCAGCGGCCGATCGTGCGACACAGGCTGCTCTATGGTGGACTGTAGTAGTGTTTCGTCAGATGAGGGCATAGGTGGTATATTACTGCTTTGACCCAACAAATGTACGAAAAAATCAGTACCTTTGAAACCTCAAAACCGCTTGATATGTCTATACGATTTAGTGCAGTCGCCCTGTTGGCCGTGTCAATACTGTTCGCTTCCTGCCGCAATTCCTCCTCGGAGTCCGCGAAATCATCAGTTTATACGGCAGTTGATTCTACGGCTTATGCCGAGGGATTCAGCATAACGTCGGGGCCTGAAGGAATCAGACTCCTCACAATTTCAGACCCTCAGCAATCAGGTACGGAGGTGTACAAATATGCTTTGGTCCCCAAAGGGCATGATATAGACCTTTCCCTCATACCTGAAGGATATACAGCGATAAATATTCCCGTAGAGAGAATAATATGTATGACCTCGCTGCAACTCTCGAACTTCATCAACCTCGGAGAGGAGCAGAGAGTGGTAGGCATAACAAGTACTCGCCATCTATTCAATGAAAATATCAAGCGGCAAATCAAGGAGGGCCGCACCTCGAAGATAGGCATAGAAGGGAGCTTCGATACCGAGACCGTATTGGCGCTTGAACCGGAGCTGATACTCATCTCACCCTTCAAGCGCGGAGGATATGACGGACTTCGTGAGGTAGGTGTGCCCATGATGCCCCACCTCGGTTATAAAGAGACCTCCCCTCTCGGTCAGGCCGAATGGGTAAAACTCATAGGTATATTAACCGGATGTGAGGATAAGGCCCGTGATAACTTCGGGAGGATATGCGTGAGGTACGACTCCTTAGCTTCGGTCGCGCAGTCAGCTACTCCGCATCCTACAGTGATGAGCGGTGAATTCCGCGGGGGACACTGGTATGCTCCCGGTGGTCAGAGTTTCCTGGCACGTCTTATGAAGGACGCCGGAGCTGAATATTTCCTCAAGGATGACGAACGTTCGGGCGGGGTCACGCTGGATTTTGAGACAGTGTATGCCCAGACCGAGGATGCCGATTACTGGCGCATCGTCAACAGTTACGAAGGAGAGTTCTCATACGATGCGCTCTTAGACCAGGAAGCGCGGTATGGTGACTTCAAGGCATTCCGTAATCATGGTGTGGTGTACTGTAATATGCGCACACGTCCTTTCTATGAACGAATGCCTATGGAGCCGGATAACGTATTGGCTGACCTGATACACATATTCCATCCGGAACTGCTCCCTGATCACACACCGGTATTCTATTCGCTCCTCCCTTAGTTTCAAACTTCTTATTGCAGCTTCATGCCTCGAAGATATACCGGATTATGGTTCATAGTGTTGAGTATCTCAGTGGGAGTACTAATCCTGCTGAATCTCCTGTTGGGGTCGGTCTCCATCCCCTTGACAGGTGTGCTTGACGTGATTATGGATCCCAACAGTTCATCTTCGCCTCAGATATGGCATAATATCATCTGGAAATCACGTTGGCCGCAATGCCTCACCGCCCTGGTGGCCGGTGCAGGACTGGCAGTGAGCGGTCAGATGATGCAGACTCTATTCCGCAATCCGCTTGCCGGTCCGTCGGTGCTCGGTATCAGCAGCGGTGCCAGTCTCGGTGTGGCCCTGGTGGTGCTTCTCTCCGGAAGCATACTCGGCCATGCGCTCAGTTCCTTCGGTGTTGCCGGAGAAGTGGCTGTAACACTTGCCGCCGTCGTAGGTGCGCTTGCCGTCATGGCGGTCATCGTGTGGGTCTCGGCACGAGTACGCGGCAATGTGACGCTGCTCATAATAGGAGTCATGGTGGGATATGTCGCCAACGCCGTCATAGGCGTGCTGAAATATTTCAGTGTGGAAGAGGACATCAGGTCATACGTGATATGGGGTTTAGGAAGTTTCGCCCGAGTTTCAGGCGGTAACCTTACCGTGCTGATACTCTCCATGGTGGTATTACTGCTCCTTTCGATGCTTACCGTAAAGACCCTCAACCTACTCCTACTCGGCGAGATATATGCCCGCAACCTCGGCCTGAATGTCAAGCAGGCGCGTGTGGTAGTCATCGGACTTTCGGGCTGTCTTGTAGCTGTGGTTACGGCATATTGCGGCCCGATAATGTTTATAGGGCTTGCCGTGCCGCATCTCTGTCGCGGTCTGTTCCGTACCGGAGACCACAGAGTGCTCATGCCCGCCAATATCCTTTGCGGTGCGATACTGGCCTTGGCCTGCAACCTTATAGCCCGTCTGCCGGGTATCGAGGGTGCTCTTCCTGTTAATTCGGTGACCTCTCTGGTAGGAGCGCCGGTAGTGATATACGTGCTTTTCAGCAAACGCCGTGAAACCATACCCGAATGACCGAATGACTATGGAGAACCGCGCTGAAATCAAAACCTTGCAGCCCGAAGCAAGGGTCAGGCTCACCGATGTGGTGATAGGTTACCGTCGTCATAAGCATGGCGACAAGCCCATCGCCTCATTCTCTTCAGGCGCGCTGTATGGCGGTGAGATGGTGTGTCTGCTCGGGCCTAACGGCGCCGGAAAGTCCACCATGCTGAGAACGCTGTGCGGCTTCCTGCCGCCGCTTCGTGGCGAGATTACCATTGACGGGCAACCTCTCGAGGCGCTGTCTCCCAAGGATATGGCCCGCCGGTTAAGCATAGTCCTCACAGAGAAATCAGAAATCAGAGGAGTCACGGTCGAGGGGCTTGTGGGGCTTGGCCGTAGCCCGTATACAGACTTCTGGGGGCGGTTGAAAGAGGCGGACAACACAATAGTAGAGGAGGCCATGCGTGCCGTAGGCATCTACTCATTCCGTAACAGAATGCTCAATACCCTGAGCGACGGTGAACGTCAGAAAGCCTTCATAGCCAAGGCTCTGGCTCAGGAATCTCCTATCATATTCCTCGATGAACCGACAGCCTTCCTGGATTATCCCTCGAAAGTGGAGGTGATGCAGATGCTTCGTCACCTTACACGTCAGAAAGGTATCACCGTGTTCCTCTCAACCCACGATGTAGAGCTCGCACTTCAGACGGCAGACCGTCTGTGGGTGATGGATTCAGACAGGACAGTCTCATTCGGTACACCCGAGGAACTGGCCCGCAACGGCGTGCTTGAGAAAACATTCTGTCGCCCCGGTATAGAATTCTTAGGTAACACACTGCAGTTTAAGATTAAAAAGGATGAATAACGATACCTATAATGTAGCAGGTAATGTAGCAGGGCCTATCGGAGTGTTTGACTCAGGATACGGTGGACTGACTGTGTTGAAAGAGTTGCGTAGAGTCATGCCCGGGTATGACTACCTGTATTTAGGTGACAATGCCCGTGCGCCTTACGGCACACGCTCGTTTGACGTAGTATATCAGTTTACCCTTGAGGCGGTAAGGCATCTTTTCGATGCGGGGTGTCCGTTGGTCGTGTTGGCCTGCAACACCGCTTCGGCCAAGGCGCTGCGCACCATTCAGCAAAATGACCTACCGAAGATGGAGGACCCTACACGCAGGGTGCTCGGCGTCATTCGTCCTACGGCTGAAGTAATCGGTGAGCTGACAACCTCAGGGTCGGTAGGCATCATGGCAACTCCGGGCACAATCTCCTCAGAGAGCTATCCTGCAGAGGTACACAAGCTGTATCCTGACGTAAAGGTGTACTCTCAGGCTTGTCCCATGTGGGTGCCGTTGGTGGAGGCACTGGAAGCAGAGGGTGACGGTGCCGACTACTTCGTTAAGAAATATGTAGATGCGCTCTTGGGTCAGTCGGCGGATATCGACACCATAGTGCTCGCGTGTACCCACTATCCCATACTCCTGCCGAAGATAAGGAAGTATGTGCCCGACCATATCAAACTGGTCAAGCAGGGGCATATCATAGCAGACAGTCTCGCCGACTATCTGCGCCGTCATCCCGAGATGGAGTGCAGAATAACCCGTGGGGGTGAGGCTCACTTCCTCACTACGGAGCGGCCCGAGAAGTTTGCAGGGCTCGCCGAAGTGTTTTTAGACGAGCCTGTCGAGGTGAGTCATATAGACCTGCATGTGTAG
>CAZNBC010000026.1:0-10916 GCA_964571125.1 uncultured Bacteroides sp. | reverse complement strand
GCCGCACTCGGCATAATCCCTGAGCGTATCGAAAGTGATACCGCCCGATGACTCCAGCTCGACACGACCGCCAACAATCTCAACAGCCTTGCGCGTCTGCTCGGGCGTGAAGTTGTCAAGCATGATGCGGTCAACGCCGCCGAGAGCGAGCACACGTTCAAGCTCCTCGAAGTTTCTCACCTCTATTTCAATCTTCAAGTCCTTGCCCTTGGCACGGCAATACTCGGGGGCACGGTTAACGGCATTCTCTATGCCTCCGGCGAAGTCCACGTGATTGTCCTTAAGCAGTATCATGTCAAACAGACCTATGCGATGGTTGACACCGCCACCGATTTTCACCGCCATCTTCTCAAGAATACGCATACCCGGGGTGGTCTTGCGGGTATCAAGCACACGTGTGCGGGTGCCCTTCAGACGCTCCACGTAGCGGGCGGTCATGGTGGCTATGCCGCTCATGCGCTGCATGATGTTGAGCATCAGGCGCTCGGTCTGGAGCAGACTGCGCACCTTGCCTCTTACAATCATTGCCACGTCACCGGGTTTTACCTTCGAACCGTCGGGTATCAGCACCTCTACCTCCATGTCGGGGTCGAAGCGGTGGAAAACCTCTTTGGCTATTTCGATACCGGCCAGTATTCCCTCCTCCTTGATGAGCAGGCGTGAGGCGCCCATGGCATCCTCGGGAATACATGACAGCGTGGTGTGGTCACCGTCGCCTATATCCTCGGCGAAAGACAAATCTATAAGACGGTCTATCAACTCTCGTGAAACTTTTTCGTCCATCTGTGACATATATTTATATCTTTTATGTATATCTTAATTTATAACTACCCGGCAGTCAACTGATTAACGCGCATGCGTAGCCAATAGCCCGTTGACGCGGGCAATCAGCGACTCGGACCCGTCATTCTTTATTATATGAGTGGTTATACCCAAAGGCATACCGTCCGACTGACTGCTGATTCTTGACTTCACCTCCTCACGGGTCATGCCGTTACGCTTCATCACCCGCTCTATCCTCGTCTCTTCATGGGCTACCACCATCCATGCCTCATCCACCATCTTGTCAAGACCGCTCTCGGTGAGAATCGCTGTCTCGACAAATACTACAGGATGGGACTTATCAACCGGGCGTGTGGCGGCCCACTCACTAAGGTGGTCAAGCACGGCGCGATGCGTTATAGCATTAAGGCGACTGAGAGCCTCGGCATCGGCAAATACGCACTCGGCCAAACGTTTGCGATTGATTCGCCCTTCGCATACAGCCTCCTCGCACACCTCACGGGCTATGCGCTCTATGATGGCGAGGTCAGTATCAATAATCCGCCGTGCGTTGAGGTCGCAGTCGTACACCTCATACCCCAGCACACGCAGCATCTCGCTCACCACACTTTTCCCGGCCCCGATGCCCCCGCTGAGGGCTATCAGATAGGGACGGTTCACGGATTGGCTTACGACATTGCTCGTTGAACGGCTCATGTGGCTTCTCACTGTACGTGTTCGATGATAAATTCTACGCTATCAGGCTCTATGACGATATCACGATAAATCTCGGGCACCAGCGAATGATGGAGGCCGAGACGCGAAGAAGTAGGTTTGAGGTCCTCGTAGTCGACAAACACACGTATGGGACATTCGTCATTGTACGCGCTCATGGGCACGAGGTACGACACTCTCGCCTTACTCGGGAAAGTTATCATGTCTATCCCCTTGGGGAGATTGGTGATGATGACCGGGGTCTCGAAGCTCTTGGCTATCAGAGGCTCTACCGGCACCGTCACTATCACTCTATCGGGAATCATGCGCAGCCCGTCGATGGGACGCAATCTGACCTCAAAACGTGTGGTATCGGTGAGGTCATGACTTTCGATGCGCATGGTCTCCACATGAGTAAGCGAGCGGGGCACCCCATTGACTCCGTAGACCAGCACCGAGTCGCAGTTAGCTTTGACAGGGCCGCTGATGACATACTGCAACTGCGGATGCACATCGTAGCGCACATCGAGCTTCACCCTTACGCCCGGAAGGGTCGTGTAAGGCACCTTGATGGAGTCGGGGCGCACGGAGGTAATCAGCACTCCCGAGCCGAAATACTCGCGCAGACGCGTATCTATCTTCACACGCGACATCTCGAAGTAGTGCTCGGGAGCTATGTAGTCGGTCATCCTGATTTTGACCATGGGCATGTTGCCCCAGGAGTATCTGAGCAGCTGATAACCCTTGGCCTGCACTCCGACACTTAATGACGACGGCACGTTTCCGACAAGCGTAATACTGTCGGGTACATTATCCACTTCGACCGGCACCTCAAACTCACGCTGTATCTCCGTGTCAAGCGACATCGTGAGCCAGAACACAAAGGCTACACACAAAAAGAGCAGGTAGAGAAGAATATCCCTACCTTTAGACGAGTGAATGGCGTCAGCAACACTGTGTGTAAACCTATTCCACTGTTTCCCGAGGGCCATTATGACGCGCGTGGTTACTTGTTGTCAGCCTCACGCTGCGCATTGTCAGACTGCACAGCCTGAGCGGAAGGATAGATTGAGCCACGGTCAATGTTGATGCTCACATTGTTGGCAATCTCAAGCACCACCACATTCTCCTTGAGCTTGCGCACCTTGCCGTAGATACCTCCGGCTGTAACGACATCATCGCCTACCTGAATACCGTCGCGGAACTTCTTGATTTCCTTCTGTTTCTTCTGCTGAGGACGGATCATGAAGAAGTAGAACACTGCGATAAGGGCTACAATCATGATGAGGTTAGCTGCACCGGTACCGCCGGCAGCCTGAAGGAGAATAAGGTTGTGTAACATATCAGAGGGTATTTAAAATGTATTATTATCTGTAGTATCAATCACTTAGCGTACTTCAAAGGGTTTGCCCAGCTCGCCCTTCTCATACAGGTCCTTAAGCACGGAATAGAGGATACCGTTAATGAACTGCCCGCTCTTGGGAGTGCTATAGTAGTGGGCTATCTCGATATACTCGTTAAGACTCACGGTGACGGGAATCTGAGGGAAGTTCAGTATTTCAGCCAAAGCACACACCAGTATCACGACATCCATGAAAGCTACGCGCTCGGAGTCCCACTGGTTGCTGTTGACAAACTTGTCAATCAGGCCACGGTAGGATTCATGATTCTCCACCGCGTAGAGGAACAGACGGGGACCGAACTGCGAATCCTCCTCATCCTTATATTCGGGGAGCAGCTTCACGCCTTTACCCTCGTCGGATGCGGCAAACTTCTTGATGGTCTTTATGGCAAAGGTGCCCATGATAACGAGGTCATCGTTCCAGAACACTGACTGTGCTTCAAGCGCCTCGGCAAGGTCATCGGAGGGCAGGATGATGTTCTTCATCACCGCACGCCAGAACTCGCAGTCGCCCTGCCAGTCGGTTGCGGGAGCCTCGAGGTATTCACGGTAAATCTCCGAAGCAAGAATATTGTCAAGCAGGGCCTTGATGAGCACATCGTCGTCAAGCAGATTGATGGGATGGTCGGCGAGGTAGTCCTGCATATCCTCATTAGCCTCTAACGCCTTGACGAACTCATTATCTATCAGGCGAGTGTTAGGATTGAGGTCCTCGTGTGAGGGCAGATACTTGTTGCGGTTGGCATCCAGGCGGCGCTCCTGCTCGCGGGTGATGGCCACAGGGAGCATCAGCAGGCCGTGGTAAAGCTCATACGCCTTGTCAAGCGAACGGTCAAGCGAGTTGCGCGCCTCGGTAAGCAGAGTGCGTGTGTCGGTATAGTCACTCAGGGTATCGGCGACCATATCAAACGCCTTTTCAAAACCGTTGGAAGTAAAATCGGGATTCTTGCGGGCCACTTCAAGCACTTCGGGATTCTTGCGGATAACGGTGCTGAGCATCGTCAGCCAGAAACTCACGTCGGTCTTGAGGTCGCGGTCCTTGAGGCGGATAAACGAGCGATATGAAGCCGAAGTGATTATTTCGTTGTAGAGGGTGGCGGCCACGGCATCGAAATCGGCTATCGATGATGTGCCGCGCAGGATGAGAGAACGTATCTGGTCATCGGCGCTCAGCGACTTAACCATACGGTTGCCCGTGAGATACTTGTTGAGACCGGCTTCGGGCACAGGCAGACTCTTATGGCCGCCCTGCACCTTCACGCCCGAGAGCTCGAGCACCAGCAGCAACAGGTCAAGATAGAACGAATAAGCATACCGCTTGTCCTTGGACGTAGTCTCCGGTGCGGCTTCGATTTTAAACTCGCTACGGGTAAGCAGATATGAATACAGCATCTGCACCACCTTTATTCTGATCAAAATACGGTTAATCATCTCTCTTGACTCTCTTAAAGGGTTTCTCTATCCTATTGTTCTCTTCAATTTCAGGCGCAAAGATAGCTAAAATCCCACACAATCGCTAATTTTGCCACCATGAAGATTGTGTTGATGACGGTAGGAAAAACTACCACGGATTATTTGCGCAAAGGCATAGAGATGTACGCCTCGCGCATCGGCCACTATATACAGTTTGAACTCAACGAATTGCCCGACATACGCAACACCAAGTCGCTCACCGAGGCACAGCAGAAGGAGCGCGAGGGCGAAATGATACTCGGCGCCCTGCAGCCGTCGGACGTCATTGTGCTTCTTGACGAGAGGGGTCGTGAAATGACCTCGCGCGAGTTCTCGGAGGATATCGACCGCTATGGCATCAGAGGCACGAAACGTCTGGTCTATGTCGTCGGAGGGCCATACGGATTCGCACAATCGGTCTATTCCCGCGCCAACGCCAAGCTTTCGCTGTCGCGTATGACTTACCCCCACGAGATGGTGCGCCTCTTCTTCACCGAGCAGATTTACCGCGCAATGACCATCATGCGCGGCGAGCCCTACCATCACGACTAATCCGCCTCAGTCCACTTCGATAAGGTCTACCAACACCCTGTCGCTTATCAGCCAGTGCCGCTCGTCCATACGTAGCCTCCCATCCTCCGGTATCAGAGCATGAGAGTCTATCCACGGTGCGGCATCGTGAAGCAACCTCCCTCTACGGGACTCGGGAAGCGCCGAAAGTAGCAGCCCCTCCTCCGTGCGCAGTGCCGTGAGCAACAAGTCGTTGATTTTCTCCGTTTCACTCTCGGATTCAACAACCTTTACACCTCCATTATTCGTCAGGTAGTCACGCAGACTTGACGGATTGTAGCTTCTTACGCCACTTGTAAGGCTATGGGCCGAAGGACCCAGTCCGAGGTACGGCACATTGCGCCAATACGATGAATTGTGGCGCGATCTATAGCCGGTACGCGCGAAATTGGATATCTCATAATGCTCGTATCCGCCGGCACGACTGAGCGAGCAAAGTTCCTCATACATCTCTTCGGCCAACTCCTGCGATGCCTCGGTCACCTTGCCGGCGTTGCGCATGGCCGTGAGGCGTGTGCCATCTTCATACGACAGCAGATAGGCCGACAGATGCTCGGGGCGAAGTTCAAGCAGAGCCGAAAGGGACTCGCGCCACGACTCAAGACTCTGGAGCGGCAGACCGTAGATAAGATCAAGAGAGATGTTACCCATACCGCAGTCTCTTAGCCGATGGTAAGCCTCTATCGCTTCGTTAGCCGTATGCCGGCGACCAATCAACTTCAGCTCGTTGTCATTCAGACTCTGTACACCCATGCTCACGCGGTTGACAGGCGAATCAGCCAGCCATTTGCAGAAGTCGGCGGTAACATCCTCGGGGTTAACCTCCATGGTTATCTCCTCGGCCTCATCCACAGGAAGCACTCCGATGATACGGTCAAGCAGTCCGGTTACCAACGCCGAAGGGGTCCCACCCCCGAAATATATGGTCCTGACAGGCTCGTCCAACTCATCATGTCGCAACTGCCACTCGTTCAGCAAAGCCTCGACATACCGCTCACCCTGCTCCCTGACGGGCATGGAATAGAAATCGCAGTAAGTGCACTTGCTGTGACAGAACGGTACATGTATATAAATTCCGGCCATATTGCTTATTAACAGTAAAAAATATCCGTTGGATATGGATGATGTCAGCTGTAGGCTCTATCTTCAGTATCGCGTCCGCAAATAACTTTGAACTGACAGTATTTGCATGCCTTGCCGTCATCGGTCTGCGTAAAGCTCTTTTCCGCATCAAATATCTCCTCAATGCGTTCATTCATCAGCGGCAGGAACTCATCATTGAACCTCCGGTAGTCATCCAGCTCCTCCCCTCCTATTCTCACTGATGATATACCCTTATCCACACCCATTTTGCGGAAAGCGTAAATCATGGGATGTATAGGGCCTTCATATCCCGTTTTGAGTGCATATATGTTGCAGTAGAAAAGCAACTGAAATATTGCCTTATCTCGCTTTGAGGCCCCTCCGTTAAGGGTATTTTCCACTGATGGAGTAATCAGGGAATCACTTCCGGTCTTATAGTCTATGAAGCGCAGAGTGCCGTTGCTCAAACGGTCTATACGGTCAATAATGAGTTTTACATTGACAGTCAGGCCGGGATTAACGGTGTACCTCATGGATACCTTCTTCTCGCCTTGAACGAAGGTAAAGACATCATTGGCCTCCGCCTCAAACCTGAGCATATCCCTCATGCACTTCTCGATAATCTTTCCAAGCACAAGTGACTCACCCTTGAGTGTAATGTTGCGTTCACCATCCCTGACCTTGCGATAGTGTTCGTTGACGGCCTCCGTAACGAATCGCCCGAGTCGCGTATCCGTTTTGTCAAGAAAACTCCTGAGCTTCTCGGAGGTCACGACGATATTCAGGTCTTTTCCCGTCTCCTTCCTCGGCTCACCCTGTCCGAGACTCTTATAGATACGCTCGGCCACGGCATGCACTATGGTACCGAATGTGGAGGAGTCCATATACTCCGTCACGTCACCCTCTTCGCCATAGCCTTCAACGTACTGCAGATAGAATTTCAGCGGGCAATCGAAGTAAGCGTTCAGAGCACTTGCCGACAGCCACTTCCGCTCTTTTTCATCCTCGGTAGTGAAGCGCTGTAGCTTCTTCATAACTGCCTCCGACTTGGGTATGCTTATCAGGCGCGACTCGAAGTAGCTGCCGTCATATACCCCCAATGAGTGGCGTATTTTGCCTTCGCCATTGTAGACATACAGCAGCTGGGAGAGGTAACGCGACATCTCGGTGGACTTCCCTCCCACACGCCGCGCATCGTAAAGCAGCGTCACACGCTCGGCACGGGATATGAGTCGGTAGAAATAGTATGCGAAAATGCTCTCCTGGAAGTCCATGGTTGCCATTCCGAATCCCCTGCGCAGGGTGTCGGGAATGAACGAGGCTGTGTATTGCTTGCGTGGAAACACCCTCTCGTTCATTGATAGCATGATGATATTGCGGAAGTCGAGCGAGCGGGTTTCGAGCACACCCATAATCTGGAGTCCCTCAAGGGGTTCGCCCACGAAATTGACGGTTTCGCCTCCGAGCGCACGTTCCACGAGGTGGAAGAATGTGCCGTGACGCATCTCTATCCTGTAGCCCGATGCAGCCTCATAAAGACTGTCAAGCGCAGCCGCACATGTCTGGAGGAAATGCACACGCATACGGGCATCCTCATCCGATGAGTCCACTCCCTGGGCATCAATGAGGTAGTCAATGAGGGTGTGATAGTATGTGTAGGTACTCTTGAGGGAATTGCCGTCCTTGACAGGCTCAAACAGAGGACGCAGGCGTGGGTAATCATCGGCAAGCTGACGTGCCGGAATCGTAAAGCGCCTTTTCACCCTGATGTCGGTGAGTATCGCCTCGCAATCATTTGGCGACAGGGCACGTATGAGAGGTTGCGACAGCAACGAACGCACATCGTCGTAGAAGAAATGGAGCTGACCCTGGATCTCCCTGGCCCTGAGCTGCATCGAAGTGATGGTATGGAGCACAGAAGCTAACGGAGTGCTCCGCAGTGGCAGACCCATAGTGATATTCAGTTTCGTGACGGCCTTTGGCACAGAGTGCATGACCGGCACAAACAGACTCTCATCGGGAAGCACCACGGCAGTATCTACGGCATTGGTCGGGTCGGTGATGACTTTCTCACCTATCCACCGTCTTATTACCTCCCCCGCCATCTGGGCCTGTCCTGTCTCGGATGGCACACCGATAATGTCTATGGCCGGGAAACTATCCTGCATCTTCTCGCCGATATCGTAGCGCGAGCCGAATTCCTTGACATTGGCCGAGATGAATCGCGTGGCCCTATTGTGAGGCAGCCCGAAGGCCGGTGAATTATAGTCCCAGTAAAAATCGGCGAGACCCATACGTTGCAGTATGCGGAATATCTTAAGCTCCGAGGTGGAGAGCACGTTGAAGCCCACGAAGATGTATCTCCTGAATGGCAATTCGGCCTCGGAGACATTCTCAAGATAGTCTACAGCGTGGCGGTAATACATGCCTGAAGTCGAAAGGCCACGCCTGCGCAATTCGGCCTTGAATCCGGTGAAAAGCGGATAGAGTATCTCCCACAGCTTCAGGAATTTCTGCTGCGAGCGGTGGTCCTTGCCCTCCTCTCCGTGGCTCACATGCGTCCAGAACTCCTCCACATGTTTGTGCGGCTGGTCATCGCCCCAGAAGCGTCGCACGATAGCCAACTGCTCCTCGGTAAGGTAGGTGGAATTTATCTCCTTAAGGTCGCGCACGTTGGTGAATAGCTTGCGCGGGTCGACCAGGTAGCGGTCCACATCGTTGAAGTCGCTGATGAGCATCTCGCCCCAGAATAGAAATCTGTCGAAGTCGGCAATCTCGGCCGAGAGCTTCTTATACTCATTGTAGAGCACGAAAAGCTGCTCGTAGCGCGAGGCCTCGACAAGCGGAGAGAATCCCGTGACGAATTCGCTCACGGTCTTTATCTCGGGCATGATGAACATTTCGCCCCCCTTGCCGTTCTGCACCAGCGAGCGGGCGAAGAATGTGCCGCTGCGCTTGTTGGGAAAGACGAAGCAATACTCCGACAGTCTGTCGCGCTCACCCGAAAGATACGCCCGGGCTACCAAGTCAAGAAAAGCCTCCATAATCGTCGTACAGGTCTTAGCGTGGTACTATTTAGGCTGCTCCACTCCGGCCTTGATGAGGAGGATAATCTTTATGGTCACGTCAAAGTTGACTATCTTGCCGTTGGCGTTGGCGGCGATGTCGCGTCGGGCATCGTCAAACACCTTCACCATCCTCTCCACATTGTGCTCATTGATGAACCGCGCGAAATTGACGCTGAAATCCGCCTCCTGACGGTTGAGGTAATTCAACTGCGGCACGTGGAAATTGTACATGAAGTTCTCCCTCATCATTCTCAACGCATAGTCGTAGAAGGCTATCTCCTCCTCACGTCCCAGTGCGCTGAGTTCCTCCGACCACTCCTTAAGTTCCTTCACCTTGCGCTGATAGGCCAGGCGCATGAGCGACACGAAGCGGTCAAAGCGTTTCGCCGTCTCACTGCTGCGGCAGAGGTTGCTCAGGGACGTATTGAGGTTGCCCTCGGCGAGATGGGCCTGCGCCACGGCATCCGTCTCGGACACCCCCGAGTGGGCCATCAGGAACTGCACCACGACGCTGTCGGGATAGCGCTTCATCTCCACACGCTGCACACGCGAGTAGATGGTGGGGAGTATCAGGTCGGGAGCATCGCTGACCATGAGGAAAATGGTATCGTGGTAAGGCTCCTCGATAATCTTAAGCAGTTTATTGGCGGTCTCCACATTCATCCTTTCGGGGAGCCACATTATGACGATGCGGTAACGTGACCCGTGCGAGGTGAATGCGAGCTTGTGTATCAGATTCTCACTCTCGGTGACATAGATGACCGGCTGAGCGTTCTTGCGCGGAAACACCTTGCGCCAGGCCTCGAAGTCAGCCCACGGACAGCTTGCCAGGAAATCCTTCCAGTCGTCGGCAAAATCGTCGGACACGGGGGGTGTGTTGTCTTTCTCCCCTTTCACTACCGGATATACATAGTGCGTATCGATATGGTTCAGGGCCTGATGTTGCAGGCATGACGGACAGCGTCCACACGGCTCGCCCCCCTGACGGTCGGTGCAATGTATATATTGCGCGAAGGTTCGGGCCATGGCAAGCTTGCCCGTCCCCTGTGCCCCCTCAAACAGAAGTGCATGGGGCAGACGGTCAGTGTCAGCCATGGCACGCAGTCGCTCCTTGACAGAGTCATGTGCCGGTATGTCGCTGAATTTCATCGTGAGGCTATCTTTCGTGAGGCTATAATAAAAATGTGAGGCCGTACCATGATGACGGCCTCACAAAAATAACCTTTTTGCTCCGCTTGTGCAAATCCTCCGGCGATGTCGGAGGGGTGCGGCGCTTATTATCTGTTTACGGCGGGAGCGAGCGACTTCTCGGCTATGCGGTTGGCCATCTCTACGGCCTTTGTGATGTGGTCGCAGATATGGTCGGCTCCGATAAGATTGTCGATACCGGCATGGAGCAGTACGTTGTGCACATTCTCGTTTACGCCCGAGAGCACCACGTGAATACCCTCCTGAAGCGATGAGCGTATGAGTATCTCAAGGTTGTGCACACCGGTGGAGTCGATGAAAGGCACCTTACGCATACGTATGATACGCACCTTGGGCTTGGTGTGGATGGTGGAGCGCATCATTTCGTCAAACTTTGTGGCCACACCGAAGAAGAACGGGCCGTCAATCTCATATACCGACACTCCCTTGGCAAGATTCAGCACCTCGTGCATTGTGGTCTCGGTGCCGTCGGCAATGTCAATCTGTTCGCCATAGGCACGTATCTGGGTATTCTCCATAACACGGCGCAGGAAGAGGATGATAGCCAGCAGAAGACCTATCTCGATAGCGATGGTGAGGTCAAACACGACGGTGAGTATAAAGGTGACAAGCAGCACCGATATGTCGCTCTTGGGATTGTGGAAGATAGCCTTGAC
>CAZNBC010000025.1:0-11192 GCA_964571125.1 uncultured Bacteroides sp. | reverse complement strand
GCCACGGTGGTCATCGAGGAATTCCTCAGCGGTATAGAGTGCTCGGTATTCGTGCTCACTGACGGCAACGGCGGCTACCGTATACTCCCCGTAGCGAAGGACTACAAGCGTGTAGGCGAAGGCGATACAGGCCTCAACACCGGCGGTATGGGCGCCGTAAGTCCCGTACCCTTTGCCGACAAGGAATTTATGGATAAGGTAGAGGAACGCATCATCCGCCCCACAGTCAACGGACTCCGCGAGGAGAACATCACCTATCGCGGATTCATATTCCTCGGCCTCATCAATGTCAAGGGCGAACCGATGGTGATAGAATACAACGTCCGCATGGGTGACCCCGAGACCGAAGTAGTTATGCCCCGCCTTGACAGCGACCTGGTGGACCTCATGGAAGGTGCCGCACGCGGCAATCTTGCCGATATACCCCTTAAGGAATCACCCCTGACCGCCGTTACAGTCATGATGGTATCAGGAGGCTATCCCGGCTCATACCCCAAGGGTAAGGAAATCACCGGAACAGAGAATGTGGACGAAAGCATACTCTTCCATGCCGGCACAAAGCGTGAGTCCGACGGACGTCTGGTGACTTCAGGCGGCCGTGTCATAGCCGTAAGCTCACTCGGCGACAATATGGACGAAGCCCTCGCCAAGAGCTACCGCTCGATCGAGCGCATACACTTCGACGGCTCATACCGTCGCGGCGACATAGGCAAGGACCTCCGCTGAGAGTGGCTACTGTTATAGTTACTGACTGAAGTTGACGGTGTGACTAACCGCGAGATTGCGATAACAAGATTTGTGCGTTCACGAGGATGTGCGTTGTTGCTTACCCTCGTAGCAATCTCCTTTGTCATCATCTACAACCTTCGTAGTCCCGAGGCTCCTGACATCCGGAATCTCGGCCTGGCTTTCCCCTCGGCCAACGTATGGCTCCACTCCACCACCCTGTCGGTGGTTTTAGCCTGCGTTCTCAACCTCGTGACAGGGGTGGTGATGATACTAATCAACCGCAGCTTCAATGTACTGCGTACCGTATCGCTCACCTTTGCCGGATTATTCCTGCTCATGCAGGCTGCCGCCCCACGTCTTACCGACTATCTGAGCGACGGACTTTTCATGGGGCTCGGCATTCTTATGTCCATTATCCTCATGTACACCTCGTACATGCGTCGTGACGCCACACCGAGGATATTCCTGGCATTTTTCATCATAGGTTGCGGAGCGCTGTGGCGCCTCCCGTGGCTCGCATTTCTGCCTGCCATGATTGGAGGACTGGTACAGATGCGTATCATGTCGCTACGCATGCTTCTTGCCGCCGCCTTAGGTGTAGTGGCCCCTATATGGACCGTGTGGGGTATGGGGCTGAGCGACTTCACACAGTGGTCTCTCCCGACACTGTCATTTGACCCCGCGCTGATAACGGAACACCCTTCAATACAGCACTCGCTGGCAGTAGGAGCCGTGTCGCTCATCTGCGGAACGCTCTTAGGCATAGTCAATCTCTTCAAGATATTGAGCTATAATGCCGTCACACGAGCCTACAACGGACTGCTTTTCACCGTGTCGGTCACCACAGGCATCATGTGTCTCATCGACTGGCAGCATCCGGGATTGTACATCACCCTGCTGAACGCCTGTACAGCCTTTCAGGCAGGACACTTTCTGAAAATCAACATACAGCGTCGCGGTTATCTCGCGATACTGATAATGGCGGCTGTATACATCGCCTTATTCATCTCCACAATGTTTATTCCGAGCGTATGGGTATAAAAATTGTAATAGAGAAGAACGTGCCGTATCTCGAGGATGTATGGCCCGAGGATGTGACGGTAGTGCGCAAGGCCGCCGCCGACATCACTCCCGAAGTGATGCGTGATGCCGATGCCCTGATAACACGCACACGCACACGGTGTGACGCCTCGTTGCTGAATGACTCGGCATGTCGATTCATCGGCACCGCCACAATAGGCACCGACCATATAGACCTCCCCTATTGCAAGAGCCATGACATAGAGGTGGTGAATGCTCCCGGATGCAATGCTCCGGCTGTGGCACAATACGTCATGGCCGCCGTGCTCGACCGTTTCCCGGAGCCTGCTGGCAAGACGATAGGAATAGTTGGCGTAGGGCATGTAGGCAGCATAGTGGAGAAGTGGGCGCGCGCCCTGGGCATGAATGTACTGCTGTGCGACCCTCCCCGCGCAGAGCGTGAAGGAGAAGCACGCTTTACATCAATGGAGCAAATAGCCCGTGAGGCTGACGTGATAACCTTCCACACACCTCTCACCGACGCTCCCGCACCCTACCCCACCCGCCATCTGTGCGATATGGCTCTGGTAGAGAGCATGAAGCGCTCACCTTTGGTCATAAACGCTGCCCGAGGTGGAGTAACATCCACAGAAGCACTGCTCCACGGACTCCGCAAGGGGCTCATCAGTGATGTCGTGATAGACTGCTGGGAGGGTGAGCCGAAGATAAACCGTGAACTCCTGCAATCGGCCCACATAGCCACACCTCACATAGCGGGCTACTCACGTCAGGGCAAGGAACGGGCCTCAGCCACGGTGGCGCAGGCCTTGTGCCGCCACTTCGGACTGGAGGAGCCACGACTTGGATTCACTCCCCCGCCTCCCGCTCCCGACAGAGTGACCGCCACTGACATCACCTCGTCATACGACCCCTTGGTTGACACAGCCTCACTTAAGGCCGCACCTGATAAATTCGAGGCCCTGAGAAACGGATATAACTTGCGTAATGAACCTACATTATAAGTGATATGATAAAGACCATCACCCCACATATAACCTATATAGGTGTTGACAATACCGCCGAAACCACCTTTGAGAATCAATATCCCCTCAGCCACGGCATGGCTTACAACTCTTATATTGTAGCCGACGAGAAAATAGCCGTGATGGATGCCGTAGAAGCCGGAATGGAAGCCGACTGGCAGGTATCGCTCGACCGCGTGCTCGGCGACCGCTGCCCCGACTATCTCGTGGTACAGCACATGGAACCTGACCACTCGGCAGGGATCGCCTACTTCATGGCGCGCTATCCCGAGGCCCGTATCGTCACCTCATCCAAAGCTAAGGATATGCTGGGACGTTTCTTCCACGGTCATTCCCTTAACGAACGTATAGTAGAGGTGAAGGAAGGAGACACTATCAGCCTCGGTTCCGTATCGCTGCGCTTCATGGCCGCACCGATGATTCATTGGCCAGAGGTACTCACCACCTATGTAGCCGAAGAGAAGGTCCTTTTCTCGGCCGATGCATTCGGCAAGTTCGGTGCTGTGGAATATGAGGATGAA
The DNA here is from genome assembly GCA_964571125.1 of uncultured Bacteroides sp. Taxonomy (GTDB): domain Bacteria; phylum Bacteroidota; class Bacteroidia; order Bacteroidales; family Muribaculaceae; genus Paramuribaculum. The sequence goes on along the minus strand of CAZNBC010000025.1, from coordinate 7,879 downwards.
TGGGTGAATGAAGCACGTCGTTACTACGTCAACATTGTGGGCAAATACGGTGCACAGGTACAGAACTATCTTAAAAAGGCCTCGGCGCTGGCAATCGATGTCATAGCTCCGCTTCACGGCCCCGTACTGACCGAAAATCTCCCCTACTACCTTGACCTTTACAACAAATGGAGCACCTATACTCCCGAAGTCAAAGGCGTGCTGGTAGCCTACGCCTCGATTTACGGCAACACACGCCGTGCTGCCGAGTACGTGGCCGAAGGACTCCGTAGCCGCGGTATAGAGACTGTCACTTTCGACCTCTGCCGTCAGGACATGTCCGAGGCTGTGGCACAAGCCTTCCGTATGTCGGCAATGGTGCTTGCCTCGGTGACCTATGACGCCGGTATGCTCCCTGTGATGCACGACTTCATCTATCACCTTGGTATCAAAGGACTCAAGGGACGCTCCGTAGCGCTGATTGAAAACGGCTCGTGGGCACCCGCAGCCGCCCGGCTCATGCGCGAGCAACTGCAGCAGATACGCGGCATAGAAGTGCTTGAGCCTACGCTCACCATACGCAGCGCCATGAACGAAAATGACCATGCCGAAGCCGACGCCCTCATCAAGGCAATAGCCGACGCAGTAAGTTAGTCAACTGAATCATCAATGAAACTCCTCTTCACCCTCATACTCATCCTTACCGGACTGACAGCCTCAGCCCCACGTCTTTGTGCAGCGGAAAAATCGGCTGATGAACCGGTAACCATCCTCGGACAAGCCGTGGTGGACGCCGAGTCCATGTGGAAATTTGTCAGCGAGGTAAATGCCGACTTCCCCTTAGAACTGGCCCGCCACTACTATGAAGTGGGAACTATCTATGGCATACGAGGCGACATAGCTCTGTGTCAGGCTATCATAGAGACCGGATGGTTTCGCTTTGACAAGGGTACGGCCGTGAAGCCTGATCAGCATAATTACTGCGGTCTGGGAGTGCTCAAACGCGGCATGAAGGGTCACTCGTTCGAGACTCCGCGCGACGGCGTGACGGCACAGATACAGCATCTCTACGCCTACGCCTCCACCTCACCCCTGCCTGACGGCGAGCAGAAACTTGACAAGCGTTTCGGACTGGTGAATCGTGGCAGTGCCTTGACATGGGAAGAACTGAGCGGCAAATGGGCCGCAAATCCCCGCTACGGCAGCGATATCCTCAACCTCTACGAGCGCATGATGGCCTCGGCAGGAAAATATATGCAGGATGCACCTCAGGGTGCAGCTGACAATGTAGGTGACAAGAGACGGGACTTCATTCCGATGGACGAGCTTATATCCAAGGCCAATGCAGACTCTGATGTCATCGAAGATGAAATCCTGAAGGAAAGCTTTACCACCTCAACGAGCGGCACATCCAAGACCGTTATTGAGCCTCAGAGTGACAAAAACAGCCGCAAAGACCCGCGTGTACGTCGGCGCAGACGCTAAATATCGCGCTTCTCATATTCGCGTATAGCATTTATCCACCGTTCGGGTATTGGTGCCGAGCAGCAGTGCTGCACATCGAATCCCGCCATCACGGTTCTGCCTATGCACTTGGTCTCACGTGTGTTTGACTCTATTATGCGCTGTTCAAGGGTAAAACTGCGGTCACCGATGTGGGTCACCGTAGTCCATATCTCGATGTTCTCACCGGGTAGGGTAGGAGCATAGAAATCGGCGCTAACATGCGCAACCACGATACCGTAGTCACGGATATTGACCTTTTCGGGCACAAGGGTATTGAAGTAATCCACCTTGCCCATATCCATGCAGGCGAAATATATATTGTTGTTGAGATGGCCCATCAGGTCAAAGTCACTGAATCGCAGCTGGAAGGGCACACAGTGGTGAAAAGGCACCTCCGAAGGGGTGACACGAGGATTATCTGAAGGAAGATATGTTTCGGTAGTCATAAGTATGTAGGAAAACCGGTAATCAGTGTATCATTATATCTGTTAGCGCATCGGCTCCCGCAGCCTCATTGAGGCGCTGCAGCAGGGTAGAACGCATGAATTGCAAATCGTTTTTGAGGCTTGCCGAGTCAATGTAGACATGCAGCACTCCGGATGAATCGACATAACGGCGGACCGTGCGGCGGTTGATGACAGGCCCCACCACCTCGCTCCACATGAACGATGCACGCTGCCGGGCGAAGTTAGTCGACAGTCCGGCATCATTGAGGGAATCTTCGATAATGTCGCGCAGTATCTTGGGGTCGGTACGCTTCATAGTGACGAGGGGATAAAGGTGCCGTCCGCTACTGTCCACAGACGGTAATCACTACCACCCACGCGGGCTATCACCTCATCGATATGGGCAAGATTGGTGTCGGTGACAAATATCTGCCCGAAAGCGTCGGAGGTTACAAGCGACATTATTCGCTCCACACGCTGTGAGTCAAGTTTGTCGAATATATCGTCAAGCAGCAGCAGCGGCTTGGTGGCCGAGGTCTCGCTGAGAAAATCATACTGAGCGAGGCGCAGCGCTATGGTAAATGTCTTACACTGCCCCTGCGAGCCGGTACGCTTCATAGGCATATCGTCAAGCGTCATCTCTATGTCATCACGGTGAGGCCCTACGGTAGTGTGGCGTATGGCCTGGTCTCTGCGGCGCACACTGTCAAGCAGCTCGGCCAACCCTCCCTCATATCCTGTCAGCGAAGACTCCAGACTCAGACGGGGATGCTCGGCCTCCTCGCCCGCGATGAGGGTGTAATAGCGGTCAAACAACACTGTCAGTCGCTCTACCCAAGCCTGACGGCAGCGATGTATGTAGGCCGCACTCATATCCATCGCCGTCTCCAGCGCCAGATACAGGTTGGCATCCGAAGCACCGTCGCGCAACAGGGCGTTGCGCTGCTCAAGTGCGCGATTGTAGCGTATGAGGGAGTCAAGGTAGCGGGCATCACTCTGCGATATGACCATATCCATCCATTTGCGGCGCTCCTCTCCGGCTCCACGTACCAGGTCGATGTCCTGCGGGGCTATCATCACCAGAGGAAACAGGCCGATATGTTGGCTCAGACGCTGATACTCCTTACCTCCACGCTTAAGGCTCTTGCGACGACCACGGGTCAGTCCCAGCGTGAGCTGCTCCTGCACGTCGCATCGCAGATAGTCTGCACGCGCCATGGCGAATTCCTCACCACGGCGTATGAGCATCGAATCGCCTACCCCGGTGAAACTCTTGCAAAAGCTCAGGTAGTGAATGGCGTCAAGCAAGTTGCTCTTGCCCATACCGTTGTTGCCTAACAGGCAATTAACCTTAGGGGAAAACTCAAGCGATGCTTCGCCGATATTCTTGAAATTGTGGAGTGTGAGACGCGTCAGTATCATACTCTGCAAAAGTACAAAAAAAGACTCACACGGAGAGCCGGAGCGACTTAAGCCTGAACTCACGTCCGCTCACGGGCAGACAGCACCGTCCGTTACACTCAGGACATACCGGATAAAGGTCGGGAAGCATACCGGAATCTCCGTCAGAGGCAGGGGAGAAGCGGTGGCCGCAGTCAAGACACTGATACTCGGCGGGAATCACCGTAATCTCTATCGCAGCCTCAGGCCAGGGCGACGTACGCACCACTGAATCCATAGCCGTGCGGAATGAATCAAGATCCACACCGGAGTGTTGTCCCACCTCTATCTCCAAAGCGGTGACCATGGCCCCCGGACGTGATGTGAGCTGACGTGTAGCTACGTCCATGACACTCATGGCAAGCGAAAGTTCATGCATGGCGATTAAAATGTGATTTATGTGAATTATAGGTTTTATACGCATCCTCCATCATCTGCACGCCAACGGCTATCTGTCCCGCTGCGACTCCGGCGTCACTGCACGGCACACTTCGCGGCATCAGCACCGTAAGACCGAGCGACTCCAATCTCTGCCTCAGCAGCGAGGCAAGCAGCGCATTCTGCATCACGCCACCCGACAGTACTATAGTACGGGGGGAGGCGGGGGAGAGCGACGCAGCTACCTTAGCCTGCCAACACGAGGCATAGCCATGATGAAATTCCATCGCTATATCCGCAGGAGAGGCACCATCGGCCACCCCTTGCATCACAGACGCGATAAGTGAAGTAAAGTCGGTAGGATACTCAGCCGATACAGAACGTGATATTTTTGTGGAGGTGAGAGCGAGATTCTCAAGCAACACGGGAGCCTCTGCTTCATAGCCGTTGACAAGAGCCACTCCGAGCAGGGCGGCTACTGCATCCCACAGGCGGCCGGCACCGTAGCTTACAGGACAGTTTATTCCGCGCTCAATCATCTTTGCAAGCAATGCCACGCGGTCGGAGCCCACAGCCTCGATGATATGGGAGGGGAGTACCGAGAGGTCATAACCGTATGTCACCGCAAGGGCCACAGCCATGCGCCACGGTTCGCGTGCGGCGGCATCACCTCCGGGAAGGGGGAGGGCAGGGCCGTGGTCAAGGCGTGTAAATCCTCCGAGAGTACACTCAAGCAGCTCCGCACCCCATATCGTACCGTCCGTACCGTAGCCTGTGCCGTCAAGCACTAACGCGAGCACACGTTCGCCGTCCATATATCCATGCTCGACCATCACCCCTGCGGCATGGGCATGATGATGCCACACGCTTACACACGGCACACCTATCCGTGCCGCTATCTCGCGACCTATGGCCGTGGAACGGTAGCCGGGATGTGCATCCGTGACTATCAGGCGTGGCTTACAGCGGTACAGCGACAAAAGCGTGTCAATAGACTCACGCAAACATCTCTCGCCACCCTCCTCGGTGAGCGAACCGATATACTGACTCTGGATGATATCCGCATCGCGGCCAAAAGCCCACGCCGAGGTTACGTCGGCACCCATCGCCACAATACCGTCGCAGGAAAAAGGGGAGGGGAGAGGTTCGGGCACATACCCTCGCGAACGACGCAAAATACGCATATCGCCTCCGCACATACGCACTACGGAATCGTCCACACGGTTCACGATATCGCGGTTAAAACTCACCATAGGAAGCCCATAGCGACGGCCATAGTCCCGCGCCTGACTGTCATCGGTCATTATGGGCGAACCGGGGAGATTGGCGCTGGTCACCACCAACGGATGACCGATACGCTCCGTAAGATGGTGCTGGAAGGCCATGTAGGGTAGCATGACACCAAGTGTGACGCACCCTGGAGCAACTTCGGGAACGATACCGACAGATGCATGGTCACCATCACTGCATCTACGACCGACGACTATCGGTGCACGCCACGACACCAACGCCTCACGCTCCAATGGACTAAGCTCTATCAGGTTACATGCGGCCTCCTCATCGGCCACCATCACAGCAAAAGGCTTTCGGGGACGATGCTTAATCTCACGCAGACGCTTCACAGCATCGGCACATGTGGCATCAGCCACAAGATTATACCCTCCGAGCGACTTGGTCAGGAGAATTCCCCCATGCTCTATAATGCGTACACAGCTGTCAAGAATGGCTGGATAATCAGGGAGAACAGTTTGCACAGCGCTATCCGCTGCGGAGAAATCTTCAAAAAAGTATCGCGGGCCGCAATGATTGCAGGCTATGGGCTGGGCGTGAAAACGGCGGTCAGCCGGATCGGTATACTCCATACGGCACTCACTGCACATCGCGAACCCACTCATGGATGTGTGAGGACGGTCGTAAGGCAGGGCGTTGATTATGGTAAAACGCGGGCCGCAGTTGGTACAGTTTGTCAAAGGATAATCCTTACGGCGAGGATGAGAACGCACCTCCTCGAGACACTCCGGGCAGATGGCTATGTCAGGACTTACATCGGTGACACGCCCCTCGCCTTCACGGCTCGTCACAATTGTGAAAGATTCGGGGAGGGGAGTGGGAGTAACACACGGAGTATACTCCACACTGTCTATACGCGCCGCTCCGGGCAACTCCCTCCTCACTTGCTCAACAAGGAGCGAGGCGGTAGAAGGGGAGGCGTGAAGAAGTATATGCACCCCGTCGACAGCATTCTCGACAGTGCCCGTAAGCCCCATACGGCGGGCCACACGATATACTGCAGGGCGAAATCCCACACCTTGCACCACACCTTTGACACTTACAAGTATCCAGCCGTCACTCATATCGCAAGAAACTTATCCTTTAAGAGAGAGTAATGTTTGTTAATTCATTAGCATTGCAAAATTAATACTGTCAGGCATATCTGCGGCGGAATAATCATGTCGTTAAAAAACATTAACAGTAGGGTAAATTGTGACATATATCACAATTCCAAGGCTAACACTTTAGTAATTTTGCACTTTGAAAAAGTACACTGGGGCAGTGTGACTCTGCTCCATACCTAACTGATAATAAATCATCATAATAGATCTATATAATTTTAAATTTATGAATGCAAGCATGCTGAAACTCGCCGGTGCCGCTATTGCCGGCACAGCACTTACTCTTCTCAGCTCGTGCGGTAACAACCAGCCCACCGGACAGATGCCCGGCGCTCCCGAGATTGCCACACTCACAGTCGCTCCCTCATCATCAGAGGTTGAAAGCACTTATCCTGCAAGCATCAAGGGCCGCACAGACATTGACATCCGCCCGCAGGTAACCGGATTCATCACCAAAGTTCACGTTGACGAAGGACAGAAAGTACACAAAGGTCAGGTGCTCTTCACCATTGATCAGGTGCAGTTTCAGGCAGCCGTAGATCAGGCTCAGGCTGCTGTGAACTCAGCCCAGACCCGCGTAAACACCACTCAGCTCACCGCTGACAACAAGCGCAAACTCCTTGACAAAAACATCATAAGCCAGTATGAATGGCAGCTCGCCGAGAACGACCTCCAGACCGCACGTGCTGCTCTGGAACAGGCTCAGGCTGCTCTCATCACAGCCAAGAAAAACCTTGCATACACCACAGTGACCGCTCCCAGCGACGGTGTGGTAGGTTCAATACCCAATCGTGAAGGATCACTTGCCTCACCCTCGTCAGCCCAGCCCCTGACCACCATCAGCGACAACAACGATATCTACGCCTACTTCTCGCTCACAGAGAAAGACCTCCTGGAGATGACCGACAACGGTGCACGTTCACTTGACGAAGCCATCAAGGCCATGCCCGCCGTGAAACTCCGCCTCGCGGACGGCAGCATCTATCCCCTCGAAGGTCACGTAGCCACCGTATCGGGCGTCATCGACAAGTCGACCGGCGCAGCCAGCGTACGTGCTCTCTTTGACAACCCTGAAGGCCGTCTGCGCTCAGGTAGCACCGGTCAGGTCATCATACCTATCCGCTCCGAGGATGTAATCGTAATCCCCCAGAAGGCCACATTCGAGCTTCAGGACCGCCGCTTCGTATATCTGGTCAACGACAGCAACAAAGTAGCCTCAGCCCCCATCACAGTCAATACCGTAACCGACGGTAAGAACTTCGTGGTAACCTCCGGACTTCAGGCCGGCGACCGCATCGTCATCGAAGGTGTGGGCACCAAAGTCAGAGACGGCGTAGTCATCACTCCCGTCGAAGCCGGCGCACAGGCTCCCGCCCAGGAAGCAGCACAGGCTCAGGAGGAAGCTCAGAAATAATACACACTCCCCTCGCCTCCTCCCGGTTTAACTCATTATCCAACAGCTATCTGTTAGCCAACAATGAAATTAGATACATTTATTAACCGCCCGGTGCTGTCGACGGTGATCTCTATCTTCATCGTACTGTTCGGTCTGATCGGTCTTACATCGCTGCCGATCACCCAGTATCCCGACATTGCACCTCCCACTATCTCGGTAACCACCACCTACATGGGCGCCAACGCTCAGGCGGTGCTCAACTCAGTGATTGCCCCTCTCGAAGAGTCAATCAACGGTGCCGAGGGCATGACCTACATGGAATCGACCGCAACCAACACCGG
>CAZNBC010000024.1:2834-11401 GCA_964571125.1 uncultured Bacteroides sp. | reverse complement strand
GAACACGCGGTAGCGTCCGGTTACCGGAGGCACCTGCACCTGATCTATCAGCTCTTTCATGGCGTCCACACCATTGTTGGAGGCGGCGTCAAGCTCGATGATGTTCATTGAGGTGCCTGCATTGAAAGCGCGGCATGATTCGCACTCGTTGCAAGCCTCCCCGTCGGGCGTGGGATTCAGGCAGTTGATAGTCTTGGCAAATATGCGGGCGCAGGATGTCTTGCCTACGCCGCGTGAGCCGCAGAAGAGATAAGAATGGGCCAGTCGGCCCGATGCCACGGCGTTTTTAAGCGTGGAGGTGAGCGCCTGTTGTCCCACCACCGACGCAAACGTCGACGGGCGATATTTTCGTGCTGATACGAGATACGGTTCCATTACCGCAAATATAAGCAAAAAACAAGATTATTACGTTCGGTAGATATGAAATTATCCTATCTTATCAGTATCTTGACAGCCTCATTTCCATTGTTACGGATATAAACTCCGGGCTTGAGGTCAGAGCCGGGTATCTCAACGCCTTGAAGGTTGTAATACTTACACTGTGTGTCGTTGCGGTCGGTATCTATCACGTCCACTGACAGGGGTGATGGATTGAGCTCTACCGTCATGTAGCCAAGCGTGGCATCATTCGGGTCGGTCAGGACAAGGTAGTATGTGCCCTCGCTGATATCCTCAGGAATAATGGTGCTGAATGATACGGATTGCTCGGAATCGGGCTTGATAGTCACAGGCTTCACTCCGTAAGAATAGACTGTCTTCAGCTGCTCATCCTCAAGTGTACACATATTCAGGGTCAGTTCGGTGGTGCAGTCTGCCCTGTGGGTGCTTTCCACTATGACTTCTACCTCCGAGGTCATGCCTTGCGTCAAGGTCTCAGGTATGAGATTAAATCCCTTACAGGTTATCTCACCGCCATGTTCTACCTCAACGTCAATGATTTTGATAACCGAGTTGTCGTGTATAAACACAAGGGAATAGGTGTCGGGCGTAAGATTACCCAATACCCCCGAGAATTCTATCTTTGTATTTGAATTGGCGGGTATGGTCTCTGTGGTATTTCCCAAGAATTCTGTGATCGTGATACTGTCGTCTTCTTTTACACCGAGGTATGCGTTGAGTGATAACTGATAGGGGAAACTGTAGGTGCTTGATACCGTAAGATATCCCATGTATGGTTCCGAAGAAGCAAATCCCGTGGGCGACTCCCACGATTCCGCTGTAATTTCCCCTTCGATACTGTCGATTATAGTTATCTCTTGGTCCGTGATATTTATGATGTACGAGTTGACCGCATTTTCCTGAAAACGGATGTGTCGCCATTCTCCTCCATCAACGGTATATGCCGGTCTCACTCTGTAGCAACCGTCTTGTATTGACTCGGGAAGTTCTACCCAATACCAGTTTAAACCATAATATGGCTGTAGGTCGTAACCATACGCAGCCACGTAGGTAACTTCACCGTTAAAGAGATTCTCAAGGCTCGCTCCAAAATCAAAATATCCTGCAACGGAACCATAGTTCCAGAATCCGCCTGTATCAGTGGCTTCAAGACGGATATACTGATCTTCTGCTGCACCTTGAAGTTCAGTGGAACAGACTAAATATGGCACCGGAGGTGTAGACCCCGGCTGCGGAGGTTGAATACCAAGCACCGCTCCCTGATTATAATTAAATCCGCCATCGCCCCCACCGGTACCAAGTGCTTCAGGATTTAGGGCAGACAGTACGAAATATCCGTCTGATAGGCCGGCCCAGCCCCAATTGATATGAAAGCGGCCATCGCCGTCATATCCGTCACATACGAAGGAGTGACCGCCGTTCGTGCCGCGTCCGTCATAAATCACGGGGCCTACATTGACAATATTGTCATATATCATCTCCTCCCATTCTTCGGCGGTAAAATAATCACGTAATGCATAATCTACACCGATATCATACCCGAAGTCGTTGACAAGAGCACTGCGGATATCCGTGGAGTAGGCACCGGATCCGCCTTTGGAACTGAGATTATATTGCATCGATACGGAATATCCAGCCACCTGCATCAGTCTTGCCACGGCATCTGCCTGATCGGTAGAATAAGCTCCTTTATATGAGTCAATCATGTTATCCCAATCAAACGTAACCGAGGGTGAGGTGAGAACCTCTTTGTTCCAACTATAGGAAATCGGGGCAACAGTGGTCTGGGGCCATTTATGATAGTTCATGACCTGTGCCATCGAAGTGGCTACACATCCTGTCACCGTCCGTTCGTTATCTAACACAGGGCAATACATGTTGAATGGAAACTGCTGTGACCAGATCGTGGTCAGCATCGGAGCTACAACCTGTCTCTGCTGATCGTTCAGGTCGGGAGACTTGGTCACTCTGAGCTCCGGGGCCGCATCGCGGGTTGCCCAGTTGATTTCCTTGGCATAACTCTCAAGCCACCATTTTAACTGAGGAGGCATGTTCTCCGGATCAAAATTTCCGGAATCGGTATAGCCTAAAAGTGGTCTTACGAGGTCATCCGCAGATATGAAAAGTGTACCCGAAGAGTTGGAGAATACATAGTACGCGGCTGTACCCACCTCGGTCTTGCCCGTCATTACCAACTGAGGGTCACGTGGATTGCCGATTATGGACTTTGCTGCGAATGTCGATTTTTGCACTCTCTGAAGGGCCTGCTGAGGTGTCAGCGGTGATGCATAACATGACAGAATCCAGGCAATTATGGTAAACAGGGTGAAGAGTTTCCTCATGGGGTAGTTTATTTGTCAATTTGCACAAAGATACGAAAAACAAGGTGAATAGGATTAGTAGGTCGTGAAAAAATGTTTGCCTATAAGAAATGGATATGATAAAGGTCAAGTGTAGGATAATAAAGACGGGGTATGGCTCGTTACTTAGGTGTAAGGATGTCTTCACGTTGTTCCGGAGAAAGAAGGGGAGAAGGTGAGGGCTTCCTGTCACATACGTATATGACAATGGCAAAACCCACTATAAACCCTACCGATGCTTCAATCATACTGACCTACCGCTGTCCTATGCGGTGTCAGATGTGTAACATATGGCAGAATCCTACCGACAAGGCCGAAGAAATCAAGGCCGAGGACCTGAAAAGCCTCCCGCAGTTGAAGTTTATCAACCTGACGGGGGGAGAGCCTTTTATCCGCGAAGATTTAGCTGAAATCGTCGAGGAGTGTTACCGACATACGGACCGTATCGTAATATCGACTTCGGGATGGTTCGAGGATAGGGTAGTAGCTCTGGCCGAGCGCTTCCCCAATATAGGCATACGCATTTCCATTGAGGGCTTGAGCGACAAGAATGACGAGCTTCGTGGCCGTCAAGGTGGATTTGACAAAGGTCTGCGTACGTTGCTCCGTCTTAAGGAAATGGGGCTGAAGGATATAGGGTTCGGTTGTACGGTGAGCAACCATAACTCGCAGGATATGCTCTCCCTCTATCAGCTAAGCAAATCATTGGGTATGGAATTTGCCACCGCCGCATTCCACAACAGTTACTATTTCCATAAGGACGACAATGTCATCACCAACCGTGACCGTGTGATAAGCGACTTTGAGCAACTCGTGGAATGGCAGCTTCAGGAGAAGCATCCCAAATCATGGTTCCGTGCTTACTTCAACATGGGCCTTATCAATTATATAGAGGGAAATCGCCGCATGCTTCCTTGCGAGGCGGGCACTGCCAACTTCTTCATTGACCCCTGGGGCGAAGTATACCCCTGCAATGGTCTTGAGTCAAAGTACTGGAAGGAGTCGATGGGCAACATTCACAAGTCATCCTTTGACGAGATATGGCATTCGGAACAGGCCGAACGTGTGCGTGCCAAGGTGCGTAACTGTCCCAAGAACTGCTGGATGGTGGGTACTGCCTCACCTGTGATGAAAAAGTATATCAAGCATCCGGCAAGATGGGTAGTGACCAATAAACTTCGTTCGCTCCGGGGACTTAAGCCATGTCTTGACAAAAAGTGGTGTGACGTGGGGCAGGATCCCACTCAGGGCGACCTCAAGCCTCGAAAATAAGGCGAATCAGTATTCCTTCCGTACCTCGCTGATTATCCCCGAGGCGCAAGAACCTCCACCCTTACTTATTTATACCGCTTATGAAGATAGTAGTGATCGGTACGCGCGGCATTCCCGAGATTCAGGGCGGTGTGGAAACGCACTGCCAGCAGTTGTATCCCCGCCTGGCCGCTATGGGACATGATGTGACGGTAATACGCCGCACTCCTTATGTGGAGGCTTCCCGCGATATGACCGAGTATAAAGGTGTGAAATTGCGCGATGTATATGCTCCGCGTCGCAAGAGCCTCGAGGCGATAGTGCATACAGCCTTGGCAGTGGTGAAAGCGCGTACGCTCAGTCCCGACATTCTTCACATCCATGCCGTAGGCCCCGCATTGCTTACTCCGTTTGCCCGACTGCTGGGGATGAAGGTCGTAACCACCAATCATGGCCCTGACTACAACCGTAAGAAGTGGGGCGGTATGGCCCGCAGGGTGCTCAAAGCCGGTGAACGTATGGGCGCACTGTTTTCCAATCGCGTTATTGTTATCTCCACCACCATAGCGGGCATCCTTGCCGACAATTACGGGCGCAGTGACACGGATTTGATATTCAACGGCGTGGAAAAGCCTGTCAAAAGTACCCGCACTGACTATATCGAGTCACTTGGCCTCACCCCGTCGCGCTATGTCGTGGCCGTGGGGCGCTTTGTGGAGGAGAAGGGTTTCCATCAGCTTATAGAGGCATGGAAGATGCTCAATCTTCCGGATTATCGGCTTGTGATAGCCGGAGATGCCGATCATCCCGATGAATACTCCGAGCGTCTGCGTGCCATGGCCGCTGAGGCAGGAGTGGTGCTCCCCGGGTTCATAAAGGGGGAGAAACTTAATCAGATATTCTCGCATGCGGCGCTGTTTGCGATGCCCTCGTCGCACGAGGGACTGCCCATAGCCCTCCTTGAGGCCATGAGCTACGATCTTGATGTGATAGTGAGCGACATAGACGCCTGTATGCTGCCTGAACTCAATGAAGATGACCACTATCCACTGGAGGATACTGAGGCGCTTGCCCGTGCCATAGAACGTAAACTTGCCGCTCAGCGCACACCTCGCGAGCATGATCTCAGCGCATATAACTGGGACACTATAGCCCGACAGACTGAGGAGGTATACCGTCATTGTATGGCATCGAATGGCTGATGGACAAAAATTCTTATCTTTGCATTGTCAATCTGACAATTCTACCACTAATGATCCGTAAGTTAATCATAGGCAGCGTGCTCATGCTCACAGGATGCATGGCCTCCACTGTGGTTGCACAGACCGGTGCCGGAGTCAATTCGGGTATAAATGGCCGTGATGCAGCAGGATGTCTCGCACGGGCCGACATGATGCTCGGTCAGCATAATTATGCCGGATGTATCGATCAGTTGTCGCGTCTTGAGAGTCTGCATCCTGATGCGGTACAGCAGCGTGAGGCGATGGCTCTTAAAGCAAAGGCGATGATGGGTGAGGGCGATGATGAAGCGTTGTCTCTCATTGACCTATATATCTCTGTCTATCCCGCAGCTCCTGACGTGGCCCGTATGAAGGTGCTCGCCGGTGACTATTGGTTTGAGCGCTCAACCTTTGCTTTGGCCATGGACCGCTACAGTGAAGTGACTCCGGAGATGTTCGATTCCTCTTTCGGGGCTGCGCTTGCGTATAGGATGGCGTATTGCTCCATGATGCTCGGTAATACGCGACGGGCTGAAGCCGGATTCCGCAGTGTCGCATCCTCGGGTCCATATGCCAATGCCGCGCGTTTCTATCTTGGTTATCTTGCTTACGAGGGCGCCGATTATAATAAAGCCCTCGAATATTTTCGTCAGACCGACCCCAATCGTGCCCCATCCGATAAGGTGGGTTACTACATGAGTCAGATATACTTCATGAGGGGTGAATACCGTCAGGCGCTTGATGCGGCCCGCACGATTCTTCGTGCCGAGCGCACGGGTGAGTTTGCCGCCGAGGCCAACCGTGTGGCCGGTGAGTCGCTCTATCGCCTCGGGCGTGAAAGTGAGGCGATACCCTATCTCACTACCTACATGAGCCTTACCGATAATCCTCTCCCCTCGGCTCTGTACATACTCGGTGTCAACGCTTTCCGTAATGACGATTACGAGGACGCCGTGCGCTACCTGCGCGGTGCCACCGTCACCGACGATGCTATGGGGCAGAGCGCATGGTTGTATCTTGGTCAGTCGTATGTGCATACCGACCGTCTCTCTTTGGCCCTTATGGCTTTTGAGAAGGCTTATCAGCGCAAATTTGATACAGACGTAGCCGAAACGGCATTCTACAATTACGCTGTTGCGCGTCTCGAAGGTGGCCGTGTGCCATTCGGCAGCAGCGTCAACCTCTTTGAAGAGTTTCTGAGAGAATATCCCGAGTCGCGTTATGCCCCTAAAGTGCAGGAATATATTGTCAACGGCTACCTGGCCGACAACGACTACAAGGCCGTACTCGAGAGTGTGAATCGCATGAGCCGCCCCACTTCGGCAACCCTTGCCGCCAAGCAGCGTGCGCTATTCATGCTCGGCACTCAGGAGCTTGCCTCGGGCAATGTCTCCTCGGCCCGTCAGCGCTTCCTTGATGCCCGTGCCATCAAATCGTCTGATGAGATTGGAGCGCAGTGCGACCTTTGGCTCGGCGATTGTTACTATGCCATGGGCCAATATGCCAATGCCGCCAAGAGCTATACTGCATTTCTTAAGTCCACCTCCTCGCGCGATGTCAACTACGCTATCGCGAATTACGACTTAGGCTACGCTTACTATGCCTCCGAGGAATATGCCAAAGCATTGAAATCATTCCGTCAGGCACTCAGTGTCACGCGCAATCAGCTGTCAGTGCGCTCGCAGGCCGACGCTACCAACCGTGTGGCCGATTGTCTCTATTATCAGCACAAATTCTCCGAAGCCGCCACAGAGTATCGCCGTGCCTACGACATCGACCCCTCGGCCGGAGACTATGCACTCTATCAGTTGGCTATCATGAAGGGGCTTGACCGCGACTATACATCCAAGATAGCCACACTTGACGACCTCATAGCACGTTTCCCGACTTCCGTTCTTGCTCCCGCAGCATTGTTCGCCAAGGGTGAGAGCTATTCGGCTTTGGATAATTCCTCTGAAGCCATATCCACTTACCGCAAGGTCGCCGAGACCTACCCTTCGTCGGGTTATGCCCGCAAGGCCAGGTTACAGATGGCGATCACTATGCTTGCCTCATCGCGCAATGCCGAGGCTGTGGAGGCATACAAGGATATAATCACCCGTTATCCTTCGAGTGAGGAGGCGCGAGTGGCCGCCGATGACCTCAAGCGCATCTATGCTGACGAAGGTTCGTTGCAATCCTTCGCCTCATTCCTTGCTTCCATACCCGATGCTCCTCAGCTCAACCCCTCCGAGATGGATGTGCTCGCTTTCCGCGCTGCCGAGAAGGAATATCTTGACCGTGATAAAACTGACCGTCTGCTCTCATATCTCAATGATTATCCCACGGGCACCTATAGGCCTCAGGCGCTCTATTATGTGGCCGAAGCACTGTCCGGTACCGGTCATGGTGAGGAGGCATACGGCTATATCACCCAACTGATAAATCGTTACCCTGATGCCGATGTCATAGAGGATGCCATGCTCATAAAGGCCTCTGTGGAGTCATCGCGAGGGCAGCATGAGGTAGCGCTTGATACCTATTCCGCTCTTGAATCCAGAGCTTCATCGCCCCGCAATCTGGCCGAGGCGCGTCTTGGTATCGTGCGTACAGCCCTTAAGCTCGGTCGGTACGCCGCCGTGATTGAGACCTCTGACCGTCTGCTGTCATCAACGGCATCGGCCAACAACGAGAGTGAGATACGTCACTCGCGCGCCGTGGCTCTTGATGCTACCGGGCGTTATGATGAGGCTTATGAAGAGTGGAAATCACTTGCCACACGTCCGGCTCAGCCTTATGGAGCGGCGGCATCGGTGCTGATGGCCAATTCGATGCTTCAGCGAGGCAAACTTAAGGAGGCACGCAAGGTTATTGATACGTTCCTTGATGCCGACACTCCCCAGCAATACTGGCAGGCCCGCGGATTCATAGTCCTCAGTGATATCCTGCGCCGTCAGGGTCAGGAGTTTGAAGCCGATGAATATCTGCGCACCCTGCGTGCCAATTACCCCGGCTCGGAGCTGGATATAATAGAAATGATAGACTCACGCCTCAAGTAACTTGCCAGAATCCTATGAAACTCGTCAGATATTCCATAAGCGTAATCATTGCGGCGGCATCCATCCTCCCTGCTACGGCATATTCACAGGCTCTGAGTAAGGAAATTACCGTTGACCGTGACATAGTGCTCACACACCGTGAGGCCAACCGTCTTACCACTCTTCCCAAGGTAACTCTTCCGGTGCTCGAGCGTCCGGATCTGTCATTCGCCTATTACACTGCCTCGTCAGCCATAACCAATGACCTTGAGACCCTGCCTCCCGTAGGTTACCGTATAAATCCTCCCGCCGATTCCCTC
>CAZNBC010000024.1:0-2824 GCA_964571125.1 uncultured Bacteroides sp. | reverse complement strand
GGCTATGTCATGGCCGGATATTTTCCTCTTCAAAGGATAAATCTCAGTGCGGGCTATAAGATATTGAACACCCGCCGCACACGCCTGAACACCTGGCTGCAGTACAACCGTGACCAATACAAATCGCGCTACACCGCTCCCGTGGTACCCTTGTTGCCTCTCGCCGATCTGCCTGCATCGCGTTTCGACCTTAAGAGCAACAGTGTGGCTGTCGGCGCCGACTTCAGCCTGTCTACCGGAAAGAACTCAGCCTTGGAGGCCGGCGCTGTCTACAATTATTCTCGCCATCTCTTCCCGATGGTGCCTGAAATAGGGGACTATGAATTGAGCCTTGGACATATCGGAGCTAACGATGTGGATGTAAAGGTGGGTTATCGTGGCAAGTCCCGGACATTGGATTATCGTATAGGTGCTTCGATGCATCATTTCGCATACACCGGTGAAAGCATGCCGCAGTTTACATTCAATCAGCCCTCGCCCCGTGAGACGGACGGCAAGGTTTCGCTGAGCCTGTCACACGCCAAATCAGCCTTTGCCATAGGTGTGGATGCGGATTTTACCTATACCGATGGTAGGGGCGATTTCCGCTACACAGGGTTTATTCCCGCCACAGCGATGACAAGCAGTGAAGTGCCTGCCGATAAGCTTGCCTATACACCTGTTACCGACGGTTATGACGCGGGTTACGGGCTGCTTAAGCTCCACCCTTATGTGGCGTTCAAGACAGGAAAGTTCCTTGGCAATACCGGAGTCAACCTTGAATACACCCACAATCAGGGAACCAAATTCCATATCACTCCCGAAATTAATATTGCATGGAGTCCTGCCACCTCTCTCGCCGTCGGACTTAAGGCTACCGGCGGGGTGGTCCGTAACACCCTGGCGAGTCTTTACACTCTGACACCGTGGCAGTTTACCGGTATGCTTTATGAAAACTCCCTGATACCCGTTGACGCCACCCTCAGTCTCCTTGCAGGTCCTCATCGCTCACTGTGGGGCAAGGTATCGGTAGGCTTTTCCAGTGCACGCGGGTGGTTGATGCCATTTTATTCCGGAGCCGCTACCGTATGGGCGCCTTGCGACATCAGCGGATGGCGTTTTGAGGCTGCTGCCGGTTACTCATGGCGCGGCATAGCCGAATTGCAGGCTTCCGTAGCCTTGGCCCCTCAAAAGACAGACCGTGGATACTACATGTGGCGTGACCGTGCGGGAATCGTGACCGACATCTCGCTGGCGCTCCACCCTGTCCGTCAGCTCACTGTCAAGGCCGATTGGCAGCTCCGCGCTCTCCGCCACGGAAGCGTGATGTTTACCGATACAAAGATAGCGATGTTGGGCACCGAAGTGTTCCATGCGCTCTATCCTCTTGATAATGTTAGCGATATATCCCTCTCGGCCTCATGGGAATTTTCACCCGCATTCTCTGTGTGGGCCGAAGGTACCAATCTCCTCAATCGCCATTGTGATACATTCACCACGTTTACCTCTCAGGGCCGTACGGCCATGGCGGGTGTGACGTGGCGTTTTTAGCAGTCATTCATTCCAATATAGTTCTGTAAGTTCATGTCGCAGACGCCTCCCCCTTTACCTAACGGCAACTTTCATTCCTCGGCCGACTCGGTGGTAATCATTCCCACCTATAATGAGAAGGAAAACATAGCTGCCATCATCGAAGCAGTGCTTTCGCTGCCCCACACCTTTGATGTGCTCGTAATTGACGACGGTTCGCCTGACGGCACCGCCGCAATAGTGCGCACCAAGCAGGCCGAGCATCCCGGGCGTGTGCATCTTATAGAGCGTGCTGGCAAGCTGGGTCTCGGCACCGCCTACATCACCGGATTCAAATGGGCGTTGGACCATCCGCAGTATGGATACATCTTCGAGATGGACGCCGACTTCTCGCACAATCCCAACGACCTTATCGCGCTTTATAAGGCGTGTCATGACGATGGCGCCGACATGTCGATAGGTTCGCGCTATCTTACGGGAGTAAATGTGGTCAACTGGCCTATGGGACGTGTGCTGATGTCGTACTACGCCTCGGCCTACGTGCGTATCATTACGGGGATGCCCGTGCGCGATACCACAGCCGGATTTGTATGCTACACGCGGCGTGTGCTTCAGGCACTTCCGCTTGACAGCATCCGTTTCAAGGGCTACGCCTTCCAGATAGAAATGAAATTTCTCACCTACAAATATGGCTTCCGCATAGCTGAGGTGCCTATCGTGTTTGTCAACCGTGCCCTCGGCACATCCAAAATGAGCGGTGGCATATTCAGTGAGGCCGTCTTCGGCGTCATAGAGCTGAAGCTCAACAGCCTATTCCGTCAATATCCCGACTATGGAAAGAAATGAATCTGCTCCGACCACTCTGCTGGTCAATGCCCGGATAGTCAACGAGGGCGAGGTACGCCACGGCTATGTGGCCGTCACCGGTAAGTTTATCACTGCTGTAGGCGAAGGTGATGCTCCCGAGGAATTGATAGCTAATGCCGGGAGCGTCCTTGACGTAGGCAATATGCTGCTAATGCCGGGGTGTATTGATGAACATGTACATTTCCGTGATCCTGGCATGACGGCCAATGGTAATATGACCACCGAGAGTACTGCTGCTGCTGCGGGTGGCGTGACATCGGTAATCGACATGCCCAACACCGTGCCTATGACCGTGAGCATGGAAGCTGTTGAGGCCAAGATGGCCCGAGCTTCCGAGGCGTGTCTCGTCAACTACGGATTCTTCATCGGGGCCACCAATAATAATCTTGAAGAACTTCTGAAGGCCGACTACACACGTGTGGCAGGTGTGAAACTCTTTGTAGGTTCG
>CAZNBC010000023.1:0-11542 GCA_964571125.1 uncultured Bacteroides sp. | reverse complement strand
CGCAGCCCGCGGTACATTCGTAACCACTTACTTCGACTGGGATGGCTCGTTCTCAAACAGCCCCGACCAGCGTACATGGCTGTGGAGCACCGCCAAGGACGGCTTCCCCGTAGAGAATCCCGCTATCTCAGGTCAGAATCCCAACGGCTTCATCACCGTGAAGTATTCTAACTTCGACTATGAGAGTGATGCCGAAGGTAACCTCTGCGCAGATCAGCCCGCAGCAACCGATATTCTCGGTATTGACTTCGCCGCTATCCGTCTTGCCGAAATATATCTGAGCGCCGCCGAGGCTTACCTCGAATCAGGTAATGATCCCGAAGGACATGCCAAGAAGTATATCAACCTCATCGCCGAGCGTGCCGGTCTTGATCCTTACGACACTGTGACCATGTCAGAGCTACGTCGTCAGCGTTCAGCTGAGCTGTACAACGAAGGTAACCGCCGTACCGACCTCATCCGTTGGGACATGTGGCTCAAGAACTACAACTGGAGCTTCAAGAACGGTGTGGCCGAAGGTACCGACTACAACGATGCCATGCGCTTCTACCCCCTGCCCATGACCATCGTGGCTCAGGCCGGATATGTTCAGAACCCCGGTTACTAATCTAAAACGGATTAATTTTCCTAACACTTAACAGACAATGAAGAAATTCTTAATATCTGCGGTTGCCGCTCTGGCCATGACAGCGGGATTCTCTTCCTGCTCCGAGGATCGTGATCCGGTTTATCAGCAGCCTACTGAGTTTGTGGTCAATGAACCCGTGGCTCAGAACCAGTATATAGCCCTCGACAAGGCCAGCGACGAGGCTACAATCTCGCTCGTGTGCTCGCAGCCCAACTATGGCTACTCAGCTGTAGCCATCTACGGCGCCCAGGTGTCACTCTCACCCGAATTTAAGGACAAGGAGGACGGTACCCCCGACAACTATGTGTCAATCGAATCAACCGGTACCGGCACACAGTCATCAATGCTACTGAGCCAGTATGAAATAGCATGCGCCATGACTACCCTTAACGGTTGGGATGATGATAATCATCCTGAGGATGCCGCTATGGATTATCAGAAGTTATATCTCCGCGCCACCTGTCAGCTTAATGGCGTAGAGGGTAGCTTCATCACAAGTAATGTAGTGGCTCTCAATTATGTCCGTCCCTACTTCGCCGTGAAGAAGCCCGGTTTCATCTATCTCGTTGGCGCACCTTCAGGCTGGAATGTCGATGCTACACCCGAGAACCTTGCCAATATGGAGAAATGGAAACTCTATGAGCCTGAGGACGGTATCAACCAGAAGATTTACGTCGGTGACTTCGACATGCCCGCAGCTCCCGTGTTCCGTTTCTATACCCAGCTCGGTTCATGGGACCCCGAATTCTCTATCGGCCATCAGGTTGATGACAATGCCACCGCATTCCCCGAATATACCGGCAACGGTTCATGGTCAGGCAGTCTGGTGACCGACGGTAAGGGTTCATGGGAATTCCCCAACTATACCGGCGGCCACATGTACATCAAGGTTGACGTAAAGGGTAAGAAGCTCTATATTCAGGACCACTCTTTCTAAATTCTTTTAAACTCAGAATAAATCATGAATAAGATTTCATTATACGGTCTTTCAGCAGTGCTGGCGCTCGGCTTCGCCGCTTGCGACGGATATGAAGAGCCCAATCCCGCTGCGCAGACCAATCCCCAGAGTCCGGTGCTCGAGACCCGCAATGTCTCTTTCGCCTACACTCTGCCTGCCGAGACTGTAGACCTCGAGGCTCTCTCGGCCAATGGCGAGATGCTCACGATAGCCACTATCAAGGCTGACTCCGTAGCCGAAGGCTACACCTTCACTGCCAAGATACAGGCTTCGGCCGACTACCTCAGCAAGCACGCTACTTTCGACGTGCCCGTTGAGACGGTTCTGACCAGCGAAGAGGGCGAAATGCCTATGGTTTATGACGTCAAGGTAGACCCCAACGAACTGTCAGGCCTCTATCAGAAGAATGTCAGCTACAATCCCGCAGCTCACACTATCGACCTGTCGGCCACCGTATACGGTGAGTTCTACAAGGGTTCCACCCTTGCAGAATCTTTCACTGTAGGCAATCCGACTGACGTTAAGGTAGCAGCTTTGTCTATCAAGCCCATTGAATTCCTGCAGCTCGAAGAGGAGTACTACCTGATACCCTCGGGTGACTTCTCAAAGGCCGTGAAGTTCAATCATGTCATCAACGATCCCGACAATGACGTATATGCCAATCCCGTGTTCCAGCTCATCGCTGACTGCTCTGGCGACTTCAAGTGGCAGGTAGTGCCCGCCAGCGTATACGCCGCAGGCTCTATCTCATCTGCCAACTATGCAGTATGGGGTCCCGAGACCAAGGATCAGCTTGAAGGTGCTCTCGTGCCTCAGAAGGATGGCGTGAAGCCCGCTCAGGGTCAGTTTACCGGCGAGGGTTCCTATCAGATTACTGTTAACTTCATTGACGGTACCTATTCGTTCGTTCCCGCTATCTCTACCCTCTGGCTCCCCGGCAATCAGCAGGGATGGAGCCCCGCTACGGCTACCACCATCATCACTGATGACTATGTACACTTCTGGGGCTTCGCTTACCTCGACGGTGAGTTCAAGTTCTGCGGTCAGCCCGACTGGAATCCCTACAACTGGGGTGCCGGTGCAGAAGCCGGTACACTTACAGCCGGCGGCGGTAACCTCAAGGCTGAGGAAAAGGGCCTTTACTACGTACAGGCCAACCTCTCGGAGCTTACCTACGGCATCTCACTGATACGCACATGGGGCGTAATCGGTGATGCCACTCCCGGTGGCTGGGGCAGTGATACAGCCCTCACTCCCAACGAGGACTTCACCATCTGGACCGGTCAGGTAGAACTCGGCAGCGGTTCATTCAAGTTCCGTGCCAACAATGACTGGGGTATCAACCTCGGTGGTGATATGAACAACCTTTCAACCGGCGGTGACAATATCCCCGCTCCCGGTGAAAAGAAGGTCTACACCATCACTCTTGACCTGACTCAGTATCCTTACTTCTGCACTGTAGAATAAGATACTGTAGCATAAACAGACACTCTATTTCAGGGAGCTGCCCTTCATCAGGGCGGCTCCCTTATCTTTTTTTTGTAACTTTGAGGGCGCGGAATACGCGCGGAATATTATTGAGAAATGAACGCTACGACAGACGATACCGTGATTATAGAGCGGTTTGAGGCCGCTGTGGCCGATGCCATAAGGACGGGCGGTATGCCTGCCCCGGGCAGTCGTGTCGTGGCTGCCCTGAGCGGTGGCGCTGACTCCGTGGCGCTTACTGTGGTACTCCATCGGTTGGGCTACAGATTGACCGCCGTGCACTGCAACTATCATCTGCGCGGTGAGGAGAGTGACCGCGACGCCCGCAGCGTAGAAGATTTGTGCCGTCGTCTTGATATGCCGCTTGAGCGCTTCGACTTCGATGTAGAGGCGCGCCGCAAGACTACGGGTGAATCCGTGGAGATGGCTTGCAGGGAGCTGCGTTACGATGCTTTCGCACGTGTCTGTGAGTCCATATCAGCCGATGCCGTGGCTGTGGGCCATCACCGTGAGGACAATATAGAGACATTCTTTATCAATCTGCTGCGCGGAAGCGGGCTGCGCGGGCTGACGGGTATGAGGCGATGGGATGCGCAGCGACGTGTCATGCGTCCGCTCCTTGACCTCACGCGCGAGGATATCGAGCGCTATCTCGCCGCCCTCGGTGTGGGGTGGGTCAATGACTCCAGCAATGCCTCGAATGACTACAGGCGCAACAAACTGCGCAATGTGGTGATACCGGCGTTGCGCTCCATGTTTCCTGACTGTGAGGAGCGCATATCCGACTCTTTAGTGCTTCTCGGAGCTAACCGTACGCTCTATGAGCGTATGTGCGGAGAGTTGCGCGAGCGTTACAGGCTGCCCGACGGTGGAGTGGATGTGGCATCCGTGGTGAGGGATTTTCCTTCGCCTCAGGAGGCTGAGATGGCGCTGTATGAGCTGCTTGCCCCCGAAGGATTCAATATGGGTCAGTGCCGCGACATACTGCGTAGCGCGGGCGAGAGTGGCCGCATCTTCAAGCCCCGTGGCGGCGATGAGTGGCTGCTTGACCGCGGGAGGCTGGCTAAGATAGCTAAGATAGCTGCTTTAGCTGACACTCCGGTAGTCGAGATTCTCGAAGGCCCGCTCAAGGTGACCTCCAATGACCCTACCGTCATTTATCTCAGCGAGGATGTGCTCGGTGCGGGTCGGCTGTCGTTCAGGCCGTGGAGGGCGGGTGACCGCATCAAGCCCTTCGGAATGAGGGGTAGCCGCAAGGTGAGCGACGTGCTGAGCGATGCCAAGGTGTCACGCGACGACAAGCAGCGCGTGAGGTTGCTTGTGCTCACGGCGCCCGACGGTGAGGAGACGGTGCTGTGGGTGTGCGGAATGCGCACCTCGCGCCATTTCAGGGTGCCGGACGGAGCCGCGCGATATGTGATGATAAGATACCCCGGTTCAGGGGAATAAGTGATACGGAAACTTAACTTACTTATATGAAAATAGCGATAATAGTGGCGATGGGCAAGGAGCTGAATCTGCTCCTCCCTTTGCTCACCGACAGAGCCGAGTCTGAGACTCCGCTGAGCCGTAAGACAGTGCACACAGGCCGCATAGGCGATGCCGAGGTGGCGGCTATGCAGTGTGGCATCGGCAAGGTCAATTCGGCCCTCGTGACCTCGGAACTGATAGATATGTTTCACCCCGACCTGGTCATCAACACCGGAGTGGCCGGCGGAACAGGGGAGACCCGTGTGCTTGACCTCGTGGTGGGCGACACGGTGGCGTATCATGACGTGTGGTGCGGCCCCGGTACGGAGTGGGGCGAGGCCGCCGGCTGTCCCCGCTTCTTCGAGAGTGCCCCCGAAGTGTGCGCCCTCGAGGCCCTGTCGGAGGCTCAAGGCGTGAAGCACGGACTCATAGCCTCGGGCGACATCTTCGTGTCGACCCCCGAGGAGGTGGCCCGCATACGCGCACTTTATCCTCAGGTCAAGGCTGTGGATATGGAGAGCGCCTCCATAGCCCAGACATGCTATCTGCGCGGGGTGCCTTTCTTTGTGATGCGTGTGGTGAGCGACACTCCCGGTGGCGAGGACAACATAGCCCAGTATAACAACTTCTGGGAGGATGCTCCCCGTCAGACCTTCGGAAAGCTCCAAAGCGTGCTTGCCGAGTTGACAGCCGGGAAGTGATTGTTTAAAAGACTTTTTGAAGACCCTTTTATGAATAAGATACCGAGTTTTACCATTGACCATAACCGACTGCTGCGTGGCATCTATGTGAGCCGTGTAGACCGTCTGCCCGGCGGTGACAGCGTGACCACGTTTGACATACGCATGACCGAGCCCAACCGTCAGGAGGCCCTTGACCCCCGTGCGCTGCACGCTATGGAGCATCTTGCCGCCACCTATCTGCGCAACCGTCCCGACTGGAAAGACCGCGTGATTTACTGGGGGCCTATGGGTTGCTGCACCGGCAATTATCTTCTGCTCGCCGGCGAGCCAACGCCAGAGGAGATTGTGCCCCTGATTAAGGATACGATGGAGTTCGTGGCCGGTTTTGACGGCGAAGTGCCGGGAGCATCGGCCCGCGACTGCGGCAACTATACCTTCATGGACCTTGACGGAGCGCGCCGCGCGGCCCGCATTTATCTTGATGAAGTGCTCGGGAATATCCGCCCCGAAAACCTCGTTTATCCCGCCTGAAACGCCCGTTTTACACTCCGTAAAAGCGCGAAAATCACTATAAATGGGTAGATAACCGGCAGTCAGGCTGTGAAATATCATCGAAAATAGGTATGGTACGGTCGGCTGCGCGATAGTAATTTTGCATCGGATAATTAATCGAATGTAAAACGCGAAGTAAGTCGAAAGAATTATTTTATACTATCTTTGAGAGTATTTTCGAGTGATTTTCGCTTGATGTTGAAGGAGTGTAGCGAGCTACACGACTGAAACAGAGAGTGAAAAGCACCGAAAAGACACCAAAGGTAGTTTTGAAGACTAACTTAAGTATATATTAAAATAATTTTGAAGACTTACTTATTGTTTGATACAACATCATCATTACGGGACGGTCCGGGAGGATTGTCCCGTAGTGTATTTTTTGAGGCGAAGGATAATAGCGCTTTTTTCGTGGCGTAAGTTGGTGATTTGGAGTAATTATCGTAATTTTGGGACATGATGCCTCGGCTGTCGCTCAACAATTTCGCGTGTGGCAGTGTTATAACGACGTAATAACTTTTTAAACAACCTCAATTCAAGATGAAAGCATTAAACATTGTATTAGCCGTTATAGGTGGTGCCGTTGCAGGTGCTACAGTAGGTCTTCTCTTCGCTCCCGAGAAGGGTGAGGATACCCGCGACCAGATCATGAAGTTTCTCAAGGAAAAGGGCGTAAGACTGCAGCGCAGCAAGATGGAAGCCCTGGCTGACGAGATAGCTGAAGAACTTGAAGCTCAGAAGTAAGGATTCGCTCCTCGCTGAATTAAGATATATTCCCTCGGTCAGACTAACTTTATAACCCCCGCATAGCTATTATGAATAACCTTAGCATTCTTTATGCATTCCTCGGTGGTGCCATCGTAGGCGCCGGAGCCGCTCTGCTTCTTACTCCCGAAAAGGGCGTTGATGTGCGTCGTCGCATCAAGGATCTCCTTCGCAAGAAAGGCATCCTTTGCTCGGAAACAGAGATTGACGCTCTGGTAGAGCAGCTGACCACGGAAATCGACGATTAACGTGCCGCAGGCAAATGCCGCGCTGAGGCACCGGGAGAATTGAACCGACTTTTCACCCGGGGCCTTGCATGTGTTTATGTGCGTAGATATATCATCCACTTCTAAACTAAGGATATGAACAATCGCGAAAATTCATTCAAGCGGTTGTGGAGCATTGCTCTCAACTATTTTAAACTCAATGTGCAGGAGCTTAAGCTCACTGCCTCGGAGAAGGTGACGGTGCTGCTGTCGGCTGCCGCTGTGGCGCTGATACTGGCCATGCTCTCCGTGCTGGTGGTGTTGTTCCTGTCGCTTGCTGCGGTGCAGTGGCTTGCAGTGGTCCTTCCTTTGGGCTGGGCTTATGCCATAGTGGCCGGCATCTATGTAGTGCTGGGAGTGGTGATATTCCTCCTGCGCAAGCCGCTTATCATTGACCCCGTGGCGCGGTTTATCTCACGTTTGCTCCTCATGTAGTCCACCTCACCATATAACAACCGAGATATGAAAGACGAAAAGAAATATGACGTCACCATGGAGGAAGTGAAGCCTTGGAAGGGCTACACTCTGGATGAGATACGCTATCAGCGTGTGCTCACTCTCGCCCGTATCGAAATGGAGAAGGTGAAGCTCGTGAGTGCTTACGAGACCGCTCTGCATGGTGATAAGCTGCAGAAGACGACCACTAGCATTGTGGGGCGCATGTTCGGCGTACTCAATTATTTTGACTATGGGCTGATAGCCTATCGTCTGGGCCGTCAGGTGTTCAAGACTATCGGCCGGATGCGCAAATAATCGCCCGCAGCTTCATGGCTGCCCGCGCGAACAGACTCTCCCTCCCAATCAATCATTACATCACATTCAACCATACATACCAAAGTGAACGACTACGTAGAAGTGCGCTTTAATCTCAAGCCATGCGACGAGACCTTGACCGATGTGCTTGCAGCGCAGCTCGCGGAGGCTGATTTCGAATCGTTTGTACCCGACGAAACCGGTCTCACTGCCTATATAAAGAGCGAACTGTACAGACCCGAGGTCTGCCGCGAAGTGGTGGAGGCCTTTCCCCTTGACTCAGAAATAACCTTCGATGCTACCGTCATAGAGGGACGCGACTGGAATGCGGAGTGGGAAAAGAACTATTTCCAACCCATAGTGGTCGACGACAAGTGTGTTATTCACAGCTCGTTTCACACCGATATACCCGAATGTCCCTACGATATAGTGATTGACCCCAAGATGGCATTCGGCACCGGACATCATTCCACAACATCGCTCATACTGCGTCAGCTCCTGAGCATGAACCTCGAAGGGTGTAAAGTGGTAGATGTCGGCACCGGTACGGGCATACTCGCCATACTTGCAGCCATGCGCGGGGCCACGGACGTGACCGGCATCGAGATAGATGCTTTTGCCTATGAGAACGCCGTGGAGAATGTGCGCACCAACCATCATCCCGAGATAGTGATGAAGCTCGGTGACGCCTCATGCCTGGAGTCTGTCAAGGATGCCGACCTTTTGCTGGCCAATATCAACCGCAATGTCATCACGGCCGATCTTCCCGCCTATGTGCGTGCCGTGCGCAAGGGCGGAACCGTCATTCTCAGTGGATTCTACATTGAGGATGTTGATGTCGTGCGCCCCGTGGCCGAGTCATTGGGCCTCGTGCTGCGTGACGTGACCGAGGATAACCGATGGGCATGTATGAAACTTGAACGTAATATCTGATGAAACATATCATTACCTTAGCCGGCCTCGTTGGCGCAATGCTGCTGTCACTCTGTGCCGCTCCCTCAGCCCACGGCGCAGTGCCCCATTTCTCGTGGGGAGCCGATGCCGGCGGTGCCATTGACATGACCACCAACAACATGTCATCAATCAACATCGATGCTTACTTCGGCTATCGTTCGGCCTTTATTGACATAGCCGGAATCGGTGCCGGAATCAATACGATGGTCAACACCAGCCTGCGTTCCTATCCCGTCTACGGCATACTGCGTACTTCGTTCCGTTCACGACCCTCGCTGGCGTTTATGGATCTGCGCGCCGGGTGCGCCTTCAACAGTGAGGGTACGGGTAAGAATCACTCCACGCTCTTCCTGTCGCCCGGTGTGGGATTTCATCTCGCCTGCTCCCAAAATTTTCGCAGCTATATCATTCTCAGCTACGTGTTCAACGACATACGCTCCTACACCGACGACTCCCATCCTCATGACTTCAAGTCGGGTCTGCACTTCGCCTGTCTGCGCATTGGCGTGAGCTTTTAACCCCTGAGTCAGAACATAATCCTGCTGTCAAGCGTATTACTATTACGTAAAACTATTAGTACAACTTACTTAACCGCTTGAATATGAAAAAAGGATTTAATTGGCTCACAGTGCTGACGATGTTTGTGGCAGGTGTGCTTCTGATAATATGGCATGCACGTCTTGACGTGCTCAGCTGGGTAGTGATGGCCGTGGGCGTAATGCTCATCGTGCCCGGAGTATACGATTTCGTAAAAGGACTGCGCGGAGGCTCGGGCAAAGCCTCGTCACAGGAGGTTCAGGTGTCCGCCGTCAATACCACTCCCACTCTCGTGGTGTCGGTAGCCGCTGTGGCCTTGGGTATATGGATGCTCATCACCCCTTCATTCTTCGTGGGTGTGCTCGCCTATGCTTTCGGAGCGCTGCTGATATTCATTGGCATCTATCATATAGTGAATATCGCTTACTGGGCACGCGACCTTAGGCTCCCGGGATTCCTCTATGTAGTGCCCGCGCTGCTTATCGTCACCGGTCTGGTGATACTTTTCTCAAGTGTCCGCACTCTTCAGAGCGTCGTGGTGCTCATAATGGGCATATCTCTCGTGGCATCGGCGGTGAACTCGCTCCTGGAGTACACCACCGCCACAGTCCCCGCACGTCGTCAGTCGTAACGGTACTGACCTTTCAGGCCGTTGTCAGGCGTGATTGGGAAAACGTCGGGAGATATACTCCACAATAACCTCCACGAGGGCGTCCATGTCCATCAGTGAGGTGTCGAAACACAAATCGTATGACGATGCCGCACCCCATGTACGGTCAGTATAGAAACTATAGTAATTGGCTCGCAGCTTGTTGACACGTTCGGCAAGTTTGCGGGCCTTTTCGCGTGACAATTCGGGCTGACGGGCGGTTATGCGGTCGACACATACACTCATCGGTGCGTGGACGAATATGCTCACCAGTCCGGGGAAATCGCGCAATACGTAGTCGGAGGTACGCCCCACGATGACGCATGAGCCGGAGTCGGCCAGATGGCGTATGAAGTCACTTTGGGCGCGATAGAGGCTGTCGTCGCTGATGGATGTCGCCCCGGCGTAGTAGCTCAGGGGGCTGTAGCCCATGGAGAAGGAGAACATCCCGTTGAGGAATGAGGGGAAACGCTCGTCGTTGCGCTCGAAGAATTCGGTGCTCACTCCGGCACGTCGGGCCGACTCCACAAGCAGTTCCTTGTCGTAGTAGCCGATATGGAGGCGTGCCGCCAGTTTTTGACCGAGTATGCGTCCTCCGCTGCCGAAAGTGCGGCCTATGGAGATTACTATCTGTTGCGGAGAGGTGAGATTACTGTCGTTCATCGTGAACTAAAGGTTATGCGGTTGAAGTTCATGGTGAGGAGGTTGATATACAGCAGCGTGCCTGTGAGCAGTTCGCCGATACCGGTGAGGTATTTTATGGCTTCCGTGGCCTGAAGTGTGCCGATGATGCCCGGTACGACGCCGAGCGGGCCCACGGGTTGTGTCTTCTCGGGAGTGGGAACCGCCGGGAAGAGGTCGCGCAGGGTAGGGGCCCCGGGTAGCCATGTGGTCAGCTGACCCTCGTAGCGGAATATGGCGCCGTACGCGCAGGGGGTGCCGGTGGCCACGCATACGTCGTTGATGAAGAATTTTGCGTCGAAGCTGTCAGTGGCGTCTATCACGAAGTCGGGACGGATATCGCGTATCAGCTCGGTGAGGCTTTCGGGAGTGAGGAATTCGACGATGGGGGTCACCTCTATGTCGGGATTCAGCTCGAGCATGGTCGTGCCGGCTGACAGCGCCTTCGGTGTGCCCTCGCGCGCGGTGGTGTGGGCTATCTGGCGCTGAAGGTTCGACACCTCCACACAATCTCCGTCGGCAATATAGATGTGGCCTATTCCGGCGGCTGCCAGATAGAGAGCTGCGGGGCTGCCGAGTCCCCCGGCACCTATTACGAGCACACGTGCGTCGGCAAGGCGTTGCTGTCCCTCCAAGCCGAAGTCAGGCAGCGCTATCTGGCGGCTATAGCGTGAGGCGTCAAATGAGCGGTGAGTATCAGAAGGTGAGTTTGTCATGAGAGAAAACTTATTGTAATTGTGAAACCTAAGGCGTAAAACAGCATGAGTATGGAGGTCATTCCGAGCAGAGGATTGAGCGCGGCCCCGGTGTGGCGGCACATGTAGCGCCAAAGTACGAAATGGAGCACGAGGCAGAGTATCGGGAAGAGCCACCATAAACCTCCCATGCCGCTCCACACGGGGAGCGCAAGGAGCATGGCAAGTATTCCGTTGATTAGATATATGCCGCGGGACATACGTGGCCCCGCTATGACGGCCAAAGTGCGTTTACCTACTGCCGTGTCGTCGGGGATGTCGCGGTAGTTGTTGACTACCAGTACATTCGCCCCCATGAGACCGGCGGTGATCGACCCCATCAGTACGTATGGCGACCATTGCAGTGTCATCACGTAGTAGGTGAGGTTGACCGGCACCAGACCGAAGAATACCATCACTGCCACTT
>CAZNBC010000022.1:0-11594 GCA_964571125.1 uncultured Bacteroides sp. | reverse complement strand
CATATCCATAGGGTACATCCCCGGCGACCACATAATAGGGCTAAGCAAACTGGCCCGGTTGGTCAACCTGTATGCAAGGCGGCTCCAGGTTCAGGAACGCTTCACGGCTCAGGTAGTTGAGGCCGTGCGCAAGGCCACCGGAGCACAGGGAGTGATAGCCGTGGCCCGCGCCGAGCACCTCTGCATGAAGATGCGCGGCGTCGAGGACCAATCCTCATCCACCGTCACTACCGACTATTGCGGCCTCTTTGCAACCGACGCCGCCCTCCGTACCGAATTCCTCACCTCCATAAGATAAGAGTAGCCCCCGGATTATACGATCAGGGGGATTATCATGCCGGCGAAAATCAGGAGGATGCTGCCCACGGCATAGGTCACCGTATAGCTCATGGCGGGGAGAGTGCTGTCAAGATTGTCCTGAATGGCTCCCAGAGCGGCCACGGCGTTGCGGCTGCCGGCCACGCATCCCAGTGCAATGGCAGGATTGAACCTGAACACCTTGGCGGCTATCAGCGCCGACAGAATCAGGGGTACCGAAGTGCAGACTATGCCTACGAGGAAAAATTCCACCCCGACAGCTTTCAGTCCCGACAGGAATGTGGGACCCGCACCAAGCCCTACGACAGCGATAAACAGATTGAGGCCTACATTATTCATGAACCATACCACGGGGCGCGGTATGCGTCCGAAGGTGGGCCGCTTGTTGCGCAGCCATCCCAGCAGCAGGCCTGAGATAATGGCGCCGCCACTGGTGCTCAGCGAGATGGGTATGCCGTTATAATAGAATGTCAACGCGCCGATGAAGCAGCCTATGGCTATGCCGAGTCCGATGAACACCACATCGGTGCCCTCGGTGGGACGGTCGGAGAAACCGATTTCGGCAACCGCCTCGGCAACGTCCTGCGGAAGCCCTACCAGGGTAAGTACATCACCCTTCTCGAGGCGGGTACGCGCTTTCATGGGTATGCTTATGTCATCACGCAGAATCTTGCGCACCATTACGCCCCTCATGTAGTCCTGCTTGCGAAGGTCGGCCAGCGTCATCCCTGCCGCTCCGGATTTCGATACGGTCACGGGCAGATTCTCGGCCGTGAAGTTAAGCAGTTCGTGGTCAGTGACCTCAGAACCTATCCAACCGGCATCGTCCACGATGGTCTCGCGCCGGCCGCTCAACACTATGATGTCGCCTTTCCTGACTTTCAGTTCGGGCTGCGGGTCCTCGATTTCGCCCCTGAGGCGCAGGCGTTCAATGAAGTGACGCAAACCTCGGTGCTCGATGTGCTGCTCGATTTCCGCCACCGTGCGGGGATGGTTGAAATAGTCCGACTCGGCCTTATAGGCACGGAACGAGATGGGACGGTTCGCCACAAATGTGCCCGGGTCGGCCACTATGTCGCCGTTGTCCATCTCGGCCTCCAGCTGCTGAGTCTGCTCCTTCACCTTTTTCAGTCCGCCGAGCATACGGGGCGCCAGATTGGCAATGACCCACGCCGAGCCGATGGTGCCGAACACATAGCACACCGCGTAACATGCCGGAATGATGCCCAACATCTGTTGCGTCTCTTCCTCGGGAAGTCCGAGCGAGCGGATTGTGCTCGACCCTACACCTATCACCGCCGAAAAGGCCTGTGAACCTGAAAACAGACCTACGGCCTGCCCCTTGTTGTAACCCATGAGGATGCTCACGATGGTCACCGTGGCAATGCACAGCAGCACCTCCACGCAGGCGAACCCTATCTGCTTGAGTCCGTCCCCTTTGAGCGAACGGAAAAACTGCGGCCCGACGGAATAGCCGATGGCGAACAGGAACATCATGAACGATACCGACTTAAGAGTCTCCGACACGGGTATGTCAAGCTGGCCGATAATTACGCCGACTATGAGCGTAGCCGTGACAGGCCCGAGGGAGAAAGACTTGAATTTCAGACCTCCGAGCCAAAATCCCAGACCGATGGTCAGGAACACGGGTATGACCGGATTGGAGCGTAGTATATCGGCAATGTAATCGAATAGCATAAGCGTTGAATAGTTAAGGAGCATCCATTTTTTACACTTAATAACGCACTCCCTCCACAATCGGTTTACTGTTACGAAATGTTAATAGGGTTTTTTAGCTCCGGAATCTCAGCTATTCCTCACCGCCATCGGATAAAAAGTTAGGGCGGATTCGTCACCGCCGGGAGTGAGGGAGAGGTAAATTCGCCGCCATTTAAGGATTTGGATTATGGAGGCGAGAATGAGTGTGCCGCGTGGGCGGGAGGAAAGCTGTGAGCATGTGGAGTGGAAGACTGAGAATTTAGAGGCTATATTGGCGGAGAATCACAGACGTAACAAACTGTATGATAAGCCGTATGACCCTATCAAAGGAGTGAACGCCACGGGACGGCGCGTGAAGGTGAGGAATCCGTTCGTCAAGGATGAAACGCTGATGCTGCCTGCCGAAATGGTGGAGGAAATAAGGAAGAGGAACAGAGCGATACGGAAGTCATTGCCCGCAGCCCCGAAGATAAAAAGCGAACCGGGAGCGCCTGAAGACAAGGCGCTAAAGAGCAAAACGTCAGGGACTAAGCCATCAAACGCTAAGCCTGCGAAGAAGAAAAACGCGGATAAAACCCCCTCTGATAGTCCTCGCAGGAGTAAGCCCTGCAAGCGAGCTACCGCACTGCCCGAGGGGTGTGTGGCCGACGCTGAGGAATTGAACGCCATGCGGTTTCGCCACGACTTTGAGTTCTGGGCGGCTACCTGCGTGACGATTCGCCACAAACTCACGGGGCAGATGGTGCCCTTCGTGCTCAACCGTCCGCAGCGCCGCGTGCTGGCCATCATCGAAGAGCAGCGCAAGGCCGGCAAGCCCCTGCGCCTCATCATGCTTAAGGCGCGTCAGTGGGGTGGAAGCACCCTGGTGCAGATGTATTTCGCCTGGATACAGATAATTCACCGACGCAACTGGCATTCGCTCATCTGCGCCCACGTCAAGGATACCTCGGCAAATATCCGCGGTATGTATGCCTCAATGCTTGCGTCATATCCCCGCGAGCATTGGCACGAGGAGGAGGCGCCGGAGTTCAAGAGCTTCGAGCGCTCGGTGAACATACGCCTCATCTCGGGCCGCAACTGCCGCGTTACGCTGGCCTCGAGCGAGAGTCAGGAGTCGGCGCGCGGCCTTGACTGCTCGATGGCCCACCTGAGTGAGGTGGCTTTCTGGAAAGCCACCGACCAGAGGTCGCCCGAGGACTTCGTGCGTGCCGTCTGCTCGGGCATACCCCGCGAACCCTACACCTTCGTGGCT
Organism: uncultured Bacteroides sp.; assembly: GCA_964571125.1. GTDB lineage: Bacteria > Bacteroidota > Bacteroidia > Bacteroidales > Muribaculaceae > Paramuribaculum. Next base: position 8,305 of record CAZNBC010000022.1, on the reverse strand, counting down.
CTGGAAAGTACGGCCAACGGTGTAGGCAATTATTTTCACACCGAGTGGCTGAGGGCCGTGGAGGGGAAGAGCGACAAGGTGGCGGTGTTCGTGCCCTGGCACGAGATAGAGATATACCGCGCCCCGGTGACTGATCCTCAGCGCCTTATCAGCGAGGCCGACGAGTATGAGCGGCAGTTGTGGCAGTCGGGTGTGACGCTCGAGGCCATACAGTGGTATCACGACAAGCGCCGCGAGACATCGTCGCACGAGGCCATGAAGGCGGAGTACCCCACCGACCCCGTGGAAGCGTTTGCCAACACCGGCTCGGGAGTGTTTGACAGCGCGTGGATAGACCGTCTTCGCACCGACTGCCGCGAACCGCTGATGACGGGCGACATCACGGGGCGTCAGCCGTGGGGCGAGGAGGCCCTGTGCGACATCCGCTTCAGCTCCGGCGCCGGGGATTTCAAGGTATGGGAGGCGCCGGCTACCGATGCCCGATATGCCAACAGATATGTTGTGTCGGTAGATATCGGCGGACGCTCGTCCAAAAGCGACTATTCGGTGATAGCCGTCATTGACCGCATGGGCTGCGGAGAGAAGCCGGCTATCGTGGCGCAGTGGCGCGGACACACTCCCCACGACCTCCTGCCGTGGAAGGCCGCCATGATAGCGCGGTGGTATCACGACGCGCTGCTGGTGGTGGAGAGTAACAGTCTGGAGACCGATGCCGATGAAAACGCCACTTTCGCCCTGTCGGAACTCAACTCGGTGTACGCCAACATGTACGTGCGCACCCAGCTTGACACCTCGGGGATGCCGCGCCGCGAGTCGAAAGTGGGATTCCACACCAATGTAAACACCAAAAGCCTCGTCATCACCTTTCTTGTCCGCATGGTCAGGGAGCACGCCTACATAGAGCGCGACCCCGAGGCTTGCGACGAATTCGCCACTTACGAGAAGCTTCAGGGCGGGGGCTACGCCGCCCGTCGCGGCTACCACGACGACATACTGATGACCCGCGCCATAGGGCTATACGTGGCCTCCACCATCGACTATCCACCCACTCCGATAGCCGACAGCTACCCCCGCCACGGCTCTATCCTCGGCAGCCTCTACCCTTCCGCAGCCCCCGAGAGCCCCCTCGACACCCTGCTCGACAACTGCTGGTGAAGCAAGGTCAGTAAAGTAAATAAGGTCCTTAACGTCCTTACCGGGCGTCAGCCGCTCGCGCCAGACCTCAACTGTTACTAAATGTTAATAGCACTTTTTATTTGCTAATTCTCAGTTATATTCTTTAACTATACCACTCCAAAATTCAGCTTTCTTAACTCTATCATTATCCAAGAAAACTTGCCCTTAAATTTCCGAGAATACCAATCAACCAAATTTCAGTATGAAACGCATTAGTACAATTCTTTTGACTCTATTGCTGATCACGCTCAACGCTGTGGCCCAAACGGCCATACGTGGCGTGGTAATCGACACCTCGGATGACAGCCCCGTAGTAGGCGCATCCGTATTCGTAGCCGGAACCAAGACCGGCACTGCCACCGACGCTGACGGTCGCTTCACCATCAACGCCAAGATGGGCCAGACACTCAACGTGACCTACGTGGGCATGCGTCCCGTAAAGGCCGTAATTGACTCCGGCGACATGACTATCCGCATGGAATCCGACTCAAAGATGCTTGACGAGGTAGTAGCCGTAGGTTATGGCGTGACCAAGAAGCGCGATCTCGCAGGTTCGATTACCTCCATCAAGGCCGAGGACGTACAGGCCGGCGTAATCATGAACACCGCCGAGCTTATCAAAGGCCGTGCGGCAGGTGTGCATGTACGTCAGACCTCACTCGAACCCGGCGGTCTGATCACCATACGTGTGCGCGGTGCCTCATCAATCAGCTCGAGCAACGATCCCCTCTATGTCGTCGACGGACTCCAGACCACTGACGGTCTTGACCTCAACCCCAGCGACATCGAGTCTATCGAAATCCTTAAGGATGCCGCGGCAACAGCCATCTACGGTTCACGCGGTGCCAACGGTGTCGTTATCGTCACCACCAAGAAGGGTAAGGCCGGTAAGTTCAACGTGACCTACTCTTACGACATGTCGGCCAAGTTCCTCCACAACCCCTATGAACTCATGGACGCTCAGGACATCATGTCCACCGCCATGAAACAGTGGGAGGAAAACGGTTCGAGCGGCAATCCCCCTTACACCGTGAATCAGCTGGCATATAAGGGCAAAGGTACCAACTGGTTTGACGAACTGACACGCACCTCGACCACTCAGACCCACAATGTGCAGGTGGCCGGCGGTACCGACCGTATGACTGTGGCCGCCTCAATGTCATTCGCAAGCGATGAGGGTATCCTGCCCAACACCGACTTTGACCGCATGACAGCGCGTATCAACGCTGACCTGAAGGTGACCGACTTCATCACCATCGGTGCAACCTCATATCTGGCTCACTCCACCAAGAACTACCTCAATATGGGCCAGACCGTATCGACCGACAACACCATCTACGCGATATTCAACGCTGACCCCCTGAGCACCATGAGTCCCGAGGGTATCAACGTGTTCGGTGAAAAGAGCCGTCCCAACAAGCTCTATGCCGACATCATGAACCGCGACTTCAAGAACACCGTGGATCACGCCAACTTCACTATCTGGGGCGAAGCCAAGATACTCCCCGTGCTCACCGCACGCCTGCAGTATTCATACAGCAACACCCAGTCGAAGTATCAGAAGTACTACGGCCGCGAAACCACTCAGGGTAAGGCCAACAACGGTGATGCCACCAACGAGCACGAGACCACCGACTACCGTCAGTTTGACGGCACCCTGACCTATCATCAGAACTTCGGTGAGAATCACGACCTCAAGGTTATGGCCGGCATGTCATACATCACCAACAAGTATGAATACAGCGGCATGCAGGCCCACGATTTCACCACCGACGCTTTCAGCTACTACAACATGGGCGCTGCCAACGTGATAGACTGGATAGGCACAGGTCGCAGCGACAAGACCAACATCTCTTACTTCGGTCGTGCCGAGTATGTGCTGTTCAACAAGTATATCATCAACGCCAGCCTCCGTGCCGACGGTGCCTCCAACTTCGGTGAGGGCAACAAGTGGGGCTACTTCCCCTCCGGTTCAGTGGCTTGGCAGCTCGGCGACGAAAACTTCATGGACTTCTGGCGCAGCACCGTTACCAACTTCAAGCTCCGTGCCAGCTATGGCCGCACCGGTAACGACGGTATCGGCACCTACAAGTCGCTCCGCACCTACGCCTTTACCAATGTATACCTCGGCGGTTCCGAAGTGGTGAAGGGTATGTATCCCAACAATGCCGGTAACGCCAACCTTAAGTGGGAGACCACCTCACAGTGGGACCTCGGCTTCGACGCCCTGCTGTGGAACGGTAAGGTGGAAGTAAACTTCGACTGGTACTACAAGAAGACCACCGACCTGCTCAACCCCATCAACATCTCTACCTCGACCATCGGTCTGCAGACCACCCTCGGTAACAACGGTACTATCGAAAACAAGGGTTGGGAAGTATTCATCAAGTACAATCCCTTCACCAAGAAGGACTTCGAGTGGTCAACCACCCTCAATATCTCGGGCAACAAGGGCAAGGTGCTTGACATCGCCGACCCCACCTACCTCAAGATCATGCCCCAGGGCTGGTATAACACCGAGGAGTACATGAAGGTGGAGAAGGGCGCACCCCTCAGCTCTATCTACGGCTACGTATTTGACGGCGTAATCCAGGAAGGCGAGACTTACGCTCCCCAGCCCGGATCAGTGCCCGGTCATCCCAAGTTCAAGGACCTTGACAACGACGGCAGTATCACTATCAAGGACCGCAAAGTAATCGGTAACGGTAACCCCGACGTGGTACTCGGCTGGGGCAACCAGTTCCGCTACCGCGACTTCGACTTCTCGTTCTTCTTCGACGCTTCACTGGGTCAGGACATGCTCAACCTCAACAACGTGGTGTTTGAAGACCTCGGCCGTCTGAAGAGCTCAATGGACCGTTGGACCCGTACCAACCCCTCTGCCGATATTCCCGCCACAACATGGCGTAAGGACGGCGGCAACCAGTACGGTTCGTACATCAACAGCAAGTTTGTGGAAAACGCCAGCTTCCTGCGCCTGTCAAATATCGAACTGGGCTACACCCTTCCCGTGAAGAAGCTCGGTATTGACAAGGTAGTCAAATACTTCCGCGTATTCGTAGGTGCACAGCGCCTGTTCACCATCACCAACTACTCGGGCTTCGACCCCGAAATCAGCGTGAACGGTGCAAGCTCGATCGGTCAGGGTCTCGACTACTGTACCTATCCCGGCTTCCGCACATTCAACTGTGGTGCTAAAATTACCTTCTAAACCTACCCTGTCTCCAACGTAAAAAACTACAGATCATGAAATTCAAGATATTTCTTCTTTTACCGCTAATGGCAGTAGGGATGTCATCATGCACTGACGATCTTGACGAAACCGTCTACTCCAACCTCACCGACTCCACTGCATTCACCTCATCAGAGAATGCACAGGCCGCTGTGGATGCCATGTACGCCCCGCTCCACCAGATATACCGCGACCCCATGTTCCAGGCCAGCGACGGATGTACCGACGTGTGCTTCGACGCCGGTGTGAGCAACTTTGAGGTACTCAACGACGAAGGTATCAGCACTTCGACCCACCTCACCACCTGTTGGGATAATTTCTTTCAGGTGTCGTCACGCGCCAATATCGTGATAGACCGCGTGGGAGCGATGAGCGAAAGCCTCTTTGACTCGGCCGAACAGCGCGACCAGATGGTAGCCGAGGCTCACTTCATGAGAGCCTACGCCTATATGGAGCTGAGCGACCTCTTCTATCGTGTGCCCCTCGTGCTCGAAAGCGGTGTTGATGTTTCTGCCAAGTTACCTCTGGCTTCTGTTGACGAAATTGACGACGCTATCGAGAAGGATCTGCTCGCAGCCATGACCCTGCCCGAAAGCTACAGTTCACATGCCGACGCAGGCCGTCCCACACTGGGTGCAGCCCGCGGCTTCCTGACCCGTCTGTATATGCGTCGTGCCGGCCGTACCCGTCTGGCCGGAGGTGATGCCACCCCCCTACTGGACCAAGGCTCTCGCTGCCGTCAACGATATGCTCAAGCTCGAAGGCCCCGTATATCAGCTTCAGAGCAACATCTGGGATGTATTCAACCCCAACACCGAAGCTACCTTATATAACAATGAGCTGATATTCGCTATCCGTGCCAACATGGATATCACCTCGGCTTCATGGGACCTCGGCCTCATGTTCACCACCTGGAACTATGACATGGGCTGGACACTCTTCATGGTGCCCCTGCAGCAGTTCTGGAGCTTCGATGAGGGCGACACACGCGGCTCGGAGATGCTCGTGCACGAGTTCCCCTACGTGTACAACGCTGCCGAACCCTCACCCTCAAATCAGTACTTCCAGGCTCCCCTCAACCTTCAGCAGGTAGCCACCGTGGCCCACACCAACCTCAACCCCGACGGTACTCTCATGGAAGGCGAGGAATATGGTATAGTCAACGAGATGACCTACGTGTTTACCCGCAAGTATGAGTATCACAACACCTACAAGTACACCTACCGCACCAACAACAACATGCCCGTGCTTCGTCTGGCCGACATGATTCTCTGCAAGGCCGAGATCCTCAACGAGCTCAACGGCCCGACACAGGATGCCATCGACCTGATCAACCGCATCCGCGCCCGCGCCTACGGCGATCAGAACCACGGCCTGTCACTTGCCGACTATCCTACCAAGGATGCCCTCCGCAACGCTCTCTGCGACGAGCGCGCCAAGGAGCTCGGCATGGAGTGCGTGCGCCGCGTCGACCTCGTGCGCATGGGTCTCTGGAAGGATCGCATGAACAAGTACTTCGACGGCATCAAGAAGATAGCCCAGATGAAGGAAACCAACGAAGGACAGCCCGCCGGATACTACGACAGCGACTGGCGCGTTTATCCCGACAACCTCACCGATGACGATGTACGCCGCTACATGCCTATCCCCAAGCGTGAGACTGACTACAATCCCGCATACGCCAATGCCCGCACATTCTGATATGATGTAAGCGCCGCATAGACAGCGAAGAGATTTGACGGACTCATCCTGAATTTTCTAAAACAATCAGGTGAGTCCGTCATTTTTTTTGTAATTTTGTTGACAGTCATCAATATCATTCAATCATAATAGCCACTCGATCATACTACCATGTCACGACATCACTTCTCGGCACTTGACCCCAGGATAGGACTGTGTGCCATAGCTCTGTTGGCTGTAAGCAGCTGCGGTAACTCTAAGGACTCCTCTGCGGATACGGAGGTCGACGACGGCCTCGTGGAGCGGGTGTGGGAATTTGACGACACAGAAGGCTGGGCCTACTATAATCAGGATACCGCCACGGTGATACAGTGGAAGCTTGATGACGGCAAACTGGCCCTCACCACCCGCGCCTATACCTACGACCGCACCAAGATGCACACCACCGACCGCACCCATGCCGACGGCGTTTACCGCTGGCGCACCTATGTGCCGGCTATCGGGCCCGGTGAACAGGTGAGCGTAGGGTCATGGATATACTGCGACGACCAGCACGAAATCGACTTCGAGGTGGGCCCCGGCACGAGCGAGGTGAGAAAGCAGTACAATGTGGCCGACGACGAGCTGCTGGCCTGCATGACCAATCAGGATCATCCGTATTTCTCGGGCTATACCCCCATCAAACCGGGATGGCACGACTTTGAGATACGCCTTGACCTCACCCCCGACACCACATATATGGCGGTGTGGAGCATTGACGGCGAGGAGAAGCAGAGGCTGCCCCTCGAATTCGGTCCGGAGATAGGATTCACGGTGCAGTGCAGCATTGAAAATCTGAAATTCATCGGTGATACCATATCTACCTCGGACTATACGGCGCTCTACGACCGTGCCTCATTCACCGGTCACCTCACTACCTCATATAAATAACTCGTACTGAAAAATAATTCTTCTTGTCCCTCACTCTATGAACCTGAATATCTACCGCTCTCTCCCCCGCTTCGCCAAGACGGTAATGTCTGTTATCCTGGTCGGCACCTCGTTGTGGCTCACCTCATGTAATGATGATGACACGACGGTAAATGTCGTCAATGTGCAGAATGTCATAATCAGCTCCGATGAAGACAATGCCCTGCGTTATCCCGTATCAGTGGCCACCTCTGGTGACTGTGACGTGACCATAAAATACTGGCCCACCAAGGAGCCGGCGAAAGTGCGCACTACCCGTGCGGCTCGTGCCACGGCCTCTTCGGCCACTTCGATAACCTCGGCGAATCTCATCATCAACTTCGTGACGCCCTCAACCCCCTACAGCTTTCAGGTGGAGACCAACGGAGTGACCCACGACCAGGTCTATACCTTCACTACCTCGGAACTCCCCGCGGGCATCCCCACATTTACGGTCAACACCGACAACGGTGGCGCTCCCGACCACGGCTATCTGCTGCAGTGGCGTGCCGCCAAGCCCGGAGTGGTCAGCTTCTGCGACATGGACGGACGGGTAGTGTGGTACGAGTTGTTTGACCAGGCCATACGCATGGCCCACTATGATGTGGTGCACGACCGTGTATGCGTGCTCACAGGATTCCGCGACGGCGTCAACAGCAAGAACTTCCAGCGCCTTTGCGACAAGATAATCACCGTGGATCTTGACGGCAACCGCGAGGTTGACTGGGTGGCCTCGGAGGAGAATGTTCCCTATCCCCACCACGACATCAAGTTCACCCCCGAGGGTGACCTGATCATGGTGTGCAACACCATCAAGAATTTCGACCTCAGCAGCTTCGGTAAAGGAGAGAATGAGGAAGTATGGGGCGACGGATTCACCATCATCACCCGCGACGGTCAGGTAAAGCGCCAGTGGAACAACTTTGAGGAGATGAACCCGTTCAACTCCGATGATATAATCCTCGAGGGTGGCGCCGTGAAGGACTTCCTGCACGCCAACTCCGTCAACTGGGACTCAAACGGCGACTACTACATGACCTTCAACCGTCGCAGCGAGCTGTGGAAGATAGATGGCAAGACCGGCAAGGTGCTCTATCGTGTGGGGCCCAAGGGAAATGTGCAGCTTGACGAGTCGGGCTTTGCCAGCGGACTGCATGCCGCCGAACCCCTTGCGCCTGACAAGGTGCTGTGTCTTGACAACGGTGAAGACCGCGGCTACTCGCGTGCGCTCATCTATGAGGTCGATCCTGCGGCCATGACCGCAAAGGT
>CAZNBC010000021.1:0-11667 GCA_964571125.1 uncultured Bacteroides sp. | reverse complement strand
AGCCGCTATGGCGGAGACGAGATACTGCGCGGAGAACGTACAGCCAAGTACCGGCAGTTTGTCCAAAACTGTTTCGCACTCTGTCCGCGACAGGCTCTGCATGCCCGTACGCTCGGGTTTAAGCACCCTGTTACCGGTGAAGAGATGTTTTTTACCGCTCCGGTGCCCCCCGATATGACCGCGATGATTGAAAAGTGGCGAACATATTGCAGCCTTCAATAAAATTATTCGTAACTTTGACCTGTAGTTGAGCGTAGCTCCTCCCTAAAACCGTAAATCAAGTAATGACTCCAGATATAGATTTCAGTGAAATTGCTCCATATTCCGATGGTGAGTTTCGTGAGAAAATGGCACAATTAGTCTTAGAGCCGGGATTTGAACACGCAGTGCGATATATCATGCCTGATGTCGATTATCCCGCCTTTGCCGAAACTTTAAAACAGGTACCTGACCAACAGCATTTTCAGACGGAGATAATGTGGCCGTTCCTCGAGATGCTGGCTAAAAAGACCACTTCGGATATTACGGTTGGAGGTCTGGAGATTGCGGCGGAGTCAATGCCGTGTACATTTATCACCAATCACCGCGATATCGTACTTGATGCTTCATTCCTCAATCTCTGCTTCCTGCGTCGCCATCTTCCGACTTCCGAAATAGCCATAGGTAATAATCTTCTTATTTATGACTGGATAACCGATTTGGTGAAGTTGAACAAGAGTTTTATCGTGAAACGTAATCTCCGTATCACGCAGGCTCTTGAAGCAGCACGACAGCTGTCGGCCTATATCCGTTATGCTATTACTACCAAGAAGGAGAGTATATGGATAGCTCAGCGCGAGGGCAGGGCAAAGGACTCCAACGATATTACTCAGGAGGCTGTGATAAAGATGCTTGGGCTTTCCGGACATGAGGATAACCTTGCAGCCAATCTGATACCTCTGCGTATCATGCCCGTAGCCATATCATACGAGTATGACCCCAATGACTACCTGAAAGCCAGGGAGTTCCTGATGAAGAAGATAGATCCTGAGTTTAAGAAATCTCAGCGTGACGACCTGTTCAGCATGGAGACCGGTCTGCTTCAGCCCAAGGGGCGTGTTCATTTCGAGATAGCCCCGTGTATTGACTCACAGCTCGAGAGGCTTGTGGGCGTGACCGATAAGGTAGAGGTTGTCAGAGAGGTATGTCGTATAATCAATACCGCCATACATCTGCGCTACCGTATCTATCCCATCAACTATATCGCGTATGACATGCTGAATCATACGGATGCATATAGCGATAAGTATACTCCCGAAGAAGTGACTGCCTTCGAGGCTTATATCACTGAGCAACTCGCAAAGGTCGACCTTCCCAATGTAAGTAAGGAGGACTATGAATATATGCACACCATGATGCTGACCATGTATTCCAATCCTCTGAAGAATCAGCTTGCGGCCCTCAGCGAAGAGGGGGCAGGAAAGTGAATCTGCGATTAATATTGCCGATAAGATGAGAATACCGTATCTGATGCTCGTAATCATTCTGATACTGAATGTTGCGGTTGACCGATATATATGGACGTGCTTGCGACGTAGAATCCGCTCCGCAGTGCCGTCTCGCGTGCATCTTATCGTGTCGCTGGCGCTATATGTCTTTCTCGGCGTGGCCATGTGTATTCCTCGCCGCGACGGAACTGACGGGCAGCTACTGACGGTAATGTGGATGCTCTTCGGATATTTCAGTGTCTATGTTCCTAAGTATCTGTATGTAATCTTCGACCTGCTGTCACGTATCCCGAGTCTTTTTCACAGACACCGTATGAAGTGGCTCGGACGCTGTGGTGCAGTTGTAGGTGTCGTGCTCTTCGTGGCCATGTGGTGGGGAGCGCTGATTAAACGCTACCATGTTCAGGTAGTGGAGGAGACAGTGTGGATTCCCGAATTGCCCGAGGCTTTTGACGGCTATCGTATACTGCAGTTCTCCGATGCGCATGTAGGCACTTACGGGTCGGATACCACATTTATCAGTAAGATTGTTGACCGTATCAATGCTATTGACGCTGATATGGTGGCTTTCACCGGCGATATCGTCAACCGTCGTTCCGAGGAACTGACGCCATTTGTCCGTCCTCTTTCGCGCCTTAAGGGCCGCGATGGGGTGGTATCTATTCTGGGTAATCATGATTATGGTGATTATTCCGACTGGCCGTCCGACGAAGCCAAGATGGCAAATCGCCGTCTGCTGCACTCTCTTCAGAGTGAGATGGGTTGGCGTCTGCTGCTCAATGAATCCTATAATGTGGTGAGAGGAAACGACACTATAGTTGTCATCGGCGTGGAAAATGTGGGTGACCCTCCTTTTAAGGTTTATGGCAATCTTCGTGAATCCTATCCCGCTCTCGGTGACTCACTGACCAAGGTGCTTCTGTCGCACAACCCCGCCCATTGGGAGAGTGAGATAGAGGATAATGATTCGGTTAATATCGCCCTGACTCTGTCAGGCCATACCCACGCCATGCAGATAGAAGCTCTGGGTTATTCTCCCGCGTGGTTCCGCTACAGGAGGTGGGGAGGTATGTATGCCGATAAGGATGCATCCCACAGACTTTATGTCAATATCGGACGTGGTACGGTGGGGATTCCCATGCGTCTCGGCGCCACCCCTGAGCTGACAGTGTTCACTCTTCGACGCGGGTTCGCTCCCGAAAATGAATAAATTAGGTGTAAATAATATATCAAAGGTTGTTATCTCAATCAGAACTTTATCCAAACAATTACCTTAATTATCTATGGCACAGGAATACGCTGCAATTATATGTCAGGAATTAAGCCTTCGTCCCCGTCAGGTAACTTCGACCATCCGTCTTCTTAAGGAGGGATGTACCATACCTTTTATAGCGCGCTATAGAAAGGAGGCAACCGGTTCTCTTGATGAGGTCATGATACGTAATGTTCAACAACGCTATCAGAGTCTGATGGAGCTTGAAGAAAGAAAGGCTACAGTTCTCGAAACTATCAGTAGCCAGGGAAAGCTCACTGAAGAACTGCGCAAGCGTATCGAAGAGACACTTGACCCGGCTGTCCTGGAGGATATCTATCTTCCTTATCGTCCGAAGCGCAAGACCCGTGCCTCGGTTGCCCGTGAGCGTGGTCTCGAACCTCTGGCAAAGATGATAATGGTTCAGAATTCCGATGCCTTCCTGACCAAGGCCAAGCAGTTTACGGGTAAGGAGGTCGATTCACCCGAGGCTGCTATCGTAGGAGCCACGGATATTATCGCCGAATGGGTCAGCGAGAGTGAGAAAGCTCGCGGTATCGTAAGGTCGCGCTACCTCCGCAGTGCGGTCATAACCTCTAAAGTGGTAAAGGGCAAGGAAGAAGAGGGACAGAATTACCGCAATTACTTTGACTTTTCCGAGCCGCTGCGTACCAGCAGCCCTCACCGCTACCTTGCCATGCGTAGAGGTGAAGCCGAAGGATTCCTGAAGATAGATATATCTATTGACGATGATGAGATGGTGGAGCGTCTGAGCCGTATGTTCGTTCGTTCGACCGCCACACCTGAGGCTTCGCGTATAGTCAAGACCGCCGTGAAGGACGGCTATCGCCGCCTTATGCGTCCGTCAATCGAAAATGAAATAGCTTCTGCAGTTAAGGAGAAGAGCGATGACGCCGCAATATCGCTTTTTGTCGAAAATGTACGTCAGCTGCTGATGTCACCACCTCTTTCACGTAAGAGAGTATTGGCCATTGATCCCGGATTTGCCTCGGGATGCAAGGTTGTGTGTCTTGACGAACATGGCACTCTCTTGGAGCATGCAGTGGTTTATCCTACACCTCCTCATAATGATTTTTATGGAGCGGCGGATTTGCTTTGTTTCCTTGTAAATAAGCATTTTATAGACATAATTGCCGTAGGAAACGGCACGGGCGGACGTGATACCGAACGCTTCCTCCAGTCCGTGCAGTTCCCTCGCAAGGTTACCGTTGTTACTGTCAGCGAACAGGGTGCGAGTGTATATTCCGCCTCTGATCTTGCCCGTGAGGAGTTACCTAATGAGGATGTAACCGTTAGAGGAGCAGTAGCGATAGGCCGACGCCTCATTGACCCGCTTGCGGAACTGGTGAAGATTGAACCTAAGTCGATAGGCGTAGGGCAGTATCAGCATGATGTCAATCAGAATAAACTCAAGACGGCACTTGACTATACGGTTGAGAGCTGCGTGAACTCTGTCGGAGTCAATGTAAATACTGCTTCAAGAGCATTGCTTTCGTATGTGTCAGGCATCGGTCAGCAGCTTGCCGCAAATATAGTGGCCTACCGTGATCAGGTAAAGGGATTTACTTGTCGTGAACAACTGATGGATGTACCCAGAATGGGTGAGAAGACTTTCCAGCAGTGTGCGGGATTCTTGCGTATTCCCGGTGGTACCAATCCGCTTGATAATACTGCCGTGCACCCCGAAAGATATGAGCTCGTCGAACGTATGGCTTCGGACATGAATGTCACTGTTGAACGTCTGATAAGGGATACAAATCTACTTCACCTCATTGACCTTGAGAAGTACAGTACCCGTCAGGTTGGCCTGCCTACACTTAAGGATATCCTTAACGAGCTTGAGAAACCCGGTCGTGATCCGCGTGAGACTGTTGAGGAGGAGCCTGCCTATCATGAAGGATTGAAGAGCATCCACGATTTGCACCTTGATATGGAGTTGACCGGCAAGGTTAATAATATCACCGCTTTTGGCGCATTTGTAGACCTCGGTCTGAAAGAGAACGGTCTCATACACATTTCTCAACTGAGCAATGGATTCATTACCAGTCCGTCAGAGGTAGTTAGAGTGGGGCAGACGGTCAAGGTGAGGATTATTGATATAGATGTGAACAGAGGCCGTATCGCTCTCACGATGAAGGATGTAGCGCAGAACTAATAGTCGCCGGCGTTTTTCATGATACATCATATGGGTCATCAAGTAGTGATAAGTCTTGGCTCTAATCTCACACAGGGTGAGGATATGATCACTCAGTGTGTCAAGAGGCTTGGTGAACTCATATCTTTTGAATCGTCACTCTGGATTTATACTACTCCTGCAGTCAGCGGAAAGGGGCCGGATTACTATAACTGTGTCATGGCCGGGCTGACCACCGAGGATTTTGACGGCTTGACTGCTAAAACCAAGAGTATTGAGATTGCGATGGGGCGTACACCGGAGTGTAAAGGCTTAGGTGTTGTCCCTATTGACATTGATATAGTGGTGTTTGATGGCGAGGTGAAGCGTCCCCGTGATTTCGCTCAGCAGTACTTTACCATAGGTTATAACCGACTTGTAGATACCGGTTTATCCTCCTCTATGGAACAGTGACGATTGAGTAGGTCGAATCTTTAAGTGAAATATACGACATGCCGTATTCCTCGGCCTCGGCTTTCAGGCGCTTGAACACTTTAGGGTGTATATCGTAGGATAAAATGAATGTGTCGACCGCGAGGCTGTCGCGTATACCGGTCAGCGTGCCTGTAAACCCTCGGCACACTACTGCGTGTGTGAATTTCCCGTCAAGGTGAGCGGCTTTCTTTCCACGATGAATCATTGTCAGTCGCACATTATCCGCACTTAGGGTATCACTGTCACTTATACGTATATCACTGATACGGTCGCGGATAATCCACTCGCGGTTCCGCTCCTTGAAATCATTTAGCAATGCCTCACGGGTATGAGGAGAAGCGGATGTAAGAATCTCAATCTTCTTGCTCAGAGGTGTGTCAGGGCGTTCGACGATAATCGTCGTTACGGTTTTCTGACGTTGAAAATAGATACGTGAGTATGTGTCATAATCCGCTCTCTGATTTGGCAGAAGGATTATGATTACCGATGATAGGAGTAGGATGGCTGTGCAGTAACCGTAGACTTTCCGTTGGGTTATGAAGCTGAGTTTTAATGTGATAAGTCCGGCAATCCAAAGTATGATTATCCATGCCGGGAAATAAAGGTCTGTCAGGGATGTGAATGAACAGTGGCTCAACGCTTTAAGATAAAGCGCATTAAGGTTATACAAGGCATCCGCGATATTTGCAATCCATCCCGTCGGCACACCGAGAAGCGAGAGCAGGATAATGCCGACACCGCTTGACAGGATGAGCGGTAGCAAAATGGCCAGTACTAAGTTTGAGAGTAGGAAAAGCAGGGGGAATGAGTGGAAATAATATGCGCTGATTATTCCTACCGAAAGTGTTGCCGCGAGGGTCGCTGACAGCGTGCTACCGAAGAAATAAGCTATCCGATGGCGTGGCGATACCCTGTTGAGATGTGGCGTGAAGAGGAGTATTGATGCGACGGCGCAGAATGACATCTGAAATCCGATACTGAACAGGGATAGCGGAGACACTAAGAGTATGACTATGAAGGCCAAAAGTAGTGAGTTGAATGGCGTCGGACTCCGCTGCAACATGTTGCCCGCAAGTATCATGCTCACCATTATCACGGCACGTGTCACCGAAGGGGCGAATCCGTTTAGCAATGCGTACATCCATATTAACACGATTATCAGTATGCTGAATATACGCCTGCTCAGTAGCCTGACCGGGAATAAAAGAAGGGTAAATAACCATACGAGTATTCCTATGTGTAAGCCGCTGATAGCTAATACATGACTGATGCCGCCTCTCTCATACTCTTCCAGTGTGTCGGGTGCAAGGAGATGTTTGTAGCCGAATATGGCAGCCGCGAGAAACTCCTTGGTACGGCTTTGAAGGGAAGAGCGTAGCAGTATATCTGTCAGGCGCGTACGCAATGAGGCCACTGATGTCCTCCAACCGCAGTGTCCACAGGTGGAAATGTTCTCCTGGGTTATCAGGACGGTGTACGCTAAGTCCAAGTCACGCAGCCTGACGCGCTCCGGGATTTGATAGGGGAGGTCGATGTCATCTGTCGGTGTTGTAAAGGTCGCACCAAATCTGATATATTGCCCGGGTATATAGGTCGAATCAGGCGATGGTACGTAGATTCTGATGTTGAAAGGGGATATACCAATCCGCTTTTTACCGTCGTAACATGAGTAAATGTTCACGTCCAGTGTTGAGGCACGGTCACTTTGTGCCACTTCGATAACCTCTCCCTCCCACTCTCCCGAGAGAGTGGTATCTACATTACTGTCATGAAGCAGGGTGGTTGAAGCACCCGGTATGACCGAAAGTGCAACTATGGCCATCCACCATTCACCTCTCCGGATTAAGACTCCCCCTAAAATCGCCGCGATAATGCATCCCGCGATAGCAAAATCAGGCGACAGAAAAGCAAAAACAATCCCGGAAGCCATGCCGATGGCAACCGGGAGTAAGGGTATGCGAGAGAGAGGGGGCCGCATAAGTCAAATGAGTGAGTCAATAGACATTGATCAGGGTATGGTCATGCGCACAACAATGAAGCTGCTGACACCGATGACTATCCAGAGTAATACTGCGAGCAGAAGCGGACGTGAACCGACACTCTTGATGGTTGAGAGTGAAAGACTGGCACCGATTAGGAACAGCGTAAGTACGAGGCCTTTCTTGGCAAGCCATACCAGCCATTCGGATATCACGGAGGGAAGACCGCAATAGGTGTTGACAACCATTGCAATAATGAAGAGGAAAATAAACCAGGGTATGCTTATCTTGCTTCCTTTCTCACGGAAAATTACCATGGTGACTAATGCGAGAGGAATAATCCACAGGGCACGTGTGAGTTTGATGAGAGTGGCAAGCTGAAGGGCCTCGGGACCGTAGGCATCACCGGCGCCCACTACGGATGATGTATCATGAATGGCTATGGCCGCCCATGTGCCGAACTGTGCCTGCGACATGTCAAAGTAGTGTCCGATAGGAGGGAAGATAAAGAGCGCGATGGCATTGAGGATGAAGATGACACCTAAGGAGACTGCCATCTCATGGTCGTTGGCTTTAAGCACGGGCCCCACGGCAGCAATGGCGCTGCCGCCGCAGATGGCGGTGCCGGATGAGATAAGATAGGATGTCTTACGGTTGAGATGCATCCAATAGCCGATGAGGCTACCGATGACCATAACCCCGACAACAGAGACGATGGTGAAAGCCATACCTTCGGAGCCGGATTTGAGTGACTCGGTGACATTCATGCCGAAGCCAAGACCTACTACCGAGGCTTGAAGAAGATACTTTGAGGTCTTCTTATTGAACTTGGGATAGGGGCATGTGAACAGAAAAGCGAAAGCGAGTCCGAGGAAGAGGGCAACGGCGGGAGTTATCGGTTGTCCAAGCCCGACTTTGTCAAAAGGAAAGAGACACAGGCACATCAAAATGATGTATACCACCTTTGAAGTAGTGCGCATGGGAATCTGAATTTGAATTATTTGGTTATTATGTTTGTCGTTAAGGGTGTGAGATATTATGTCATCAGCTCCGCGAGGGCCTTAGAGGTCGTTCCAGATATTCCAGCTCTCGAAAGCCTGAAGGAGAAGCATTTCCAGACCGTTCTTTGTCTCGGCACCGTACTCCGCACTCTTTTTCATAAACAGGGTGGTGTCGGGATTGTAGAGCAAATCGTAACAAAGATGTTCGGGTGTGAGGAATTCGTAGGGAATATCAGGACATGAGTCAATATCAGGGAACATGCCCAAAGGAGTGGTGTTGACAATGATTTTGTGGTCACGGATGATGTCCTCGGTGAGTGCGTCGTAAGTGATAACCCCCTCGGCCGGGTTACGCGACACTTTCTGGGTCTCTATGCCGAGCGATTGTAATGCCCAGTCAACCGCTTTGGAAGCGCCCCCGGTGCCGAGAATCAGTGCGCGTTTGCGCTGAGGTGTCAGTAGCGAACGCATTGTATCGGCAAATGCCGGTGCGTCGGTGTTGAAACCCTTGAATGTAAGCTTGCCATTTTTGTCTCTGAGGAACTTGATGACGTTTACGGCTCCGATTTTCTTTGCTGTTTCATCCATCTGATCCATGTAGGGTATCACCTGTTCCTTGTAGGGTATGGTGACGTTAAGACCGCTGAGTTCGGGATACTCACTCACTACTTCCATAAGGTCGCCTATGTCGGGGAGCTCGAAATTGAGGTAGCGGGCATTAATTCCTTCTGCCTGAAATTTGGTGTTGAAATATCCTTCAGAGAATGAATGTACAAGGGGGAATCCGATGAGTCCGTAGGTCTTTATCAGTGGATTAGGCATTATGCAGCATCTGCTTTGAGATAAATAATATACAAATGTAGTTAAAAACTGCGATAACGCTGTTGCCCGTCCTGAATATTTTTATTGATTCCCTCACGGGCTTGTCTCACGGCACATGTGACGGCGTGAGAATGCGGCGGATTTTTTGCAGAAAAGTTGCGTGGCTATAGAGTTGGATAAATGTAATTTATTATCTTTGCACAAAATTTTTACTTCATCACGTTATCAACCATAAATCAATTCTATACATTCAAGTATGAAGAAACAGTTGTGTTATTCGCTCGTTATGGGCGGTGTACTCGTGTTCACCGGCTGTAACAAAAAGCTGAATCAGTTTGATGCCAGCTATTTCAACACCAATCCCAATCCTCTCGAACTTGTTGGTGAAAATGTACCTGCAGTAGTTACCGGTAATGTGCCCGCTAAATTCTTCGTGAAGAATGCCGAGGTGACCGTTACTCCCGTACTCGTTTACGGTAACTCAGAGACCGCTTCCGCTCCTTTCACTTTCCAGGGTGAGAAGGTACGTGGCAACAATCCCGTTATCAGCTATGAGCAGGGTGGCCGCGTAAGCGTTCCCGTTAACTTCGTATATCAGCCCGAGATGATCAAGAGTGAGCTTTATCTCAACTTTGACGTTAAGCAGGGTAACAAGCAATATGTTCTTCCCCGCGTGAAGGTGGCTGACGGTGTTGTTGCTACCGCCGACCTGGCTTCTGCTGCCGGCGTAACTCCCGCTATCGCTCCCGATGCTTTCCAGCGTGTCATCAACGAGAAGTACACCGCTGACATCCGCTTCCTCATCAACATGGCTAATATCCGCAAGGATCAGCTCACCAGCAATGCCATGGAACTCTTCAATGAAAACGTGCGCAAGGCTGCCGCCGACACCACACGTGTTATTGAAGAACTCAACATCTCTTCTTATGCTTCTCCCGACGGTACCATGGCTTTCAACACTCAGCTTGCTGAACACCGTGAAAAGAACACTCAGAAGTACCTCGAAGACCAGCTCAAGAAGGACAAAATCACCGAATTCGGTGAACTCACCTCACAGTTCACTCCTGAGGACTGGGAAGGCTTCAAGCAGCTCGTAAGCGCCAGCAACATCCAGGATAAGGACCTTATCCTCAGCGTGCTCGCTATGTACAAGGATCCTGAAGTTCGCGAACGTGAAATCCGCAACCTCTCTTCAGTATTTGAAGTACTCGCTGACGAAATTCTCCCCCAGCTCCGTTACTCACGTCTGACCGCCAGCGTGAATGTAATCGGCAAGAGCCCCGAGCAGATCAACTGGTATATCGACAACAAGCCCGGTGAACTCACCATTGAGGAACTCCTCTACGGTGCAACCCTCACCAACGACCAGAACCGCAAGAAGAAAATCTACACTCTCGCTACACAGCAGTATCCCAACGACTATCGTGGCTTCAACGACCTCGGTATGGTATACTACGAAACCGGCGACTACACCTCAGCCCTCAACAACTTCAAGAAGGCTGCCCAGCTCAATCCCCGTGCTGCTGAGCCTCAGATGAACCAGGGCCTTGTAGCTATGCTCGGTGGTGACTACAAGAATGCCAACTCTTCATTCGGCAATGCTGCCGGTCTCAGTGAACTCAACGAAGCTCTCGGTGTTTACTACCTGAAGCAGGGCGACGCTGCCGGTGCTGTTAAGGCTTTCGGTAACTCAAAGACCAACAACGCTGCTGTAGCTCAGATTCTCACCAAGGATTATGCTAAGGCTAAGGCTACCCTCAACGGTGTTGCCAACCCCGATGCTGATACTTACTATCTGCTCGCTGTTGTAGGTGCTCGCACCAACGATGCTCAGATGGTTAGCAACAACCTCGCTAAGGCTATCAAGCTTGACAACAAGCTCGCTAACCGTGCTGCTAACGACCTTGAGTTCTCACGTTACAACCTCTCAAGCGTTATCAAGTAATTCCACACATAACGAATTTCCTACAAAGGGGCTGCATCGTTCGGTGCAGCCCCTTTGCTATTATATAATGTGTGTTCCAAACGAGAGAAAATAAAAATGGCGATATGTCAAAATACGACACATCGCCATGATGTCTTAGTGGATAATGTTATAGTCTTTATGAGGGGTTATCGGGTAGCGATAACTTCGATTTCTACAAGCACCTGCTTGGGAAGTTCGCGGACTGCGACGGCTGAGCGGGCGGGGAAAGGAGGTTCGAAGACTTCGGCATAGACATTGTTCATGGCGGCAAAGTCATTCATATCGGCAAGGAATACGGTGGTCTTAACCACATCCTTAACGGTGAGTCCGGCTTCGGCAAGGATAGCCTTGACATTGGCAAGTGACTGGGTGGTCTGGGCTACGATACCCTCGGGGATATTGCCGTTGGTGGGGTCAACGGGAATCTGACCTGAGATGAAAACGAAGGCTCCGGCATCGATAGCCTGGCTGTAGGGTCCGATTGCTCCGGGAGCATTGGTGGTTGCAATCTGTTTTTTCATAATCTGTCTC